>JAPHUJ010000024.1 GCA_026193735.1 Sulfurovum sp. | reverse complement strand
GTATAATATTGCTTTACGTATCAAAGCATTTGATTGGCTTTACATTTTGCTTACAGGTATAGTCTTTGCGATGCTTCTGTCTTCTTTAGGGTATGTACTTTTGGAACGAGAATGGGTTCAGGGAGCACTCTTTGGGGCTTTACTTGGTTTTTCTATCACACTTTTTTCCCTTGTTTTCATTACCTATATGAACCAGGCTATTCTTCCGAAGATCTCAGAAATATTTTGGCTTCCTTTAGCTATCTTTTTCTCCTTTCTTTCTGGGTTTTTAGGTACTTTAGTGAGTACTATGATTGCAGAATTTTTACATATCGACCTCCTTTCCTTGTTTCATACGCATAGTGTACAAATTGCAGTAGCGATAGGTTTTTTAACTTATATTGTAGGTGCATTGCTTTACCGTTTTGTCAAGATGCGCAACGAAAAGGAGGAAGTAGACCACCATTATGTGCAAAGCCGTCTTCGGTCATTGGAGACACAGTTAAATCCTCATTTCTTGTTTAATGCACTCAACTCTATAGCTGAACTCATTCACCAAGACCCGGAAAAAGCCGAGCTTGCTATTTTAAAAGTCTCAACATTTTTGCGTAACACTATGGATGAAAAAGCACTGATACCGCTTGATGACGAACTTAGAAATGTACGTGATTATGTAGAACTTGAAAACATACGTTTTTCAGGCAAGATACATTTGCAGTTAATTGAGCCGATCCCTAAAATTGAAGTACCAAAGTTTTCCATACAGTTGCTTGTAGAAAATGCCATAAAACACGGTTTTGTAGCCAAAAATATTTTGCATATATCTCTATCTTATGATATGACACAAAACAAACTCATACTCCAAAATGACGGCAAAGCGATGAGCAGTACAGACTTTGGTACAGGACTTACAAATTTAGCACAGCGTTTAAAACTTCTTTGTAAGGGTACTATTGAAGTGACTAACAAAGAAAAACCCACTTTTATACTTTATTTAGGAGAGTGTCATGAAAATACTTATCGTTGATGATGAGGTACTGGCACTTGCCAGACTCAAGCGTATGCTTGGTACACTGGGGTATGAAGATATTGTAGAAGCAGATAATGCCATGAGTGCCCTTGAAGCAGTAAAAGAGGCACATTTTGACCTTGTACTGCTTGACATTAATATGCCTCAAACCAGTGGATTGGAACTTGGCTATGAACTGCGTTACCATCAAGAAGATCTGGCCATCATTTTTCAAACTGCTTACAGTGAACATGCGCTGAAAGCGTTTGATATAGGTGCGGTGGGTTACCTTGTCAAACCTTTTAGCATGGAGCAGTTGCAGCAAAGCATAGAACGTGTCAAGCTGGAAACAAAAAACAATGAAAAATTTCGTCTCATGAGTAAGAATGGTGAGAATTATTACCTTTTAAAACCTGAAGATATTTACTATGTCAAAGCTGATCTCTCTGAAGTCATGTTGCGTTCTGCAAAAGGTTTTTCTTACTATGCACACAAGATATCAGACCTTGAAAAACAATTACTGGGGCATGATTTTATACGCATACACCGCTCTTACCTTATAAATATTAACAAGATCAAAGAGATGGAAACGATAGAACAAAGTAAGTTACGTTTTTCCTTTCAGGACATTTCTGATCAGATAGAATCCAGTAAAGACGGAGCAAAATTTTTCAGGAATACATTTTCTGTGTAGTGATCACTTTAGTATTTAAACGTATGTACATTTGGTATATGGAAATTATTAAATTAAAATGAATCATCTAACTATGGAGTTAACTATGTATAATATACAAAAGATGCAAATTTTGAACCATAAAAAGGTTATTCATGAATGATAAGATCAGAGAAATTGTAGAAGAGATAGAATCTATGAAGTTAAAGCTTGCTGAAGAGATTGCTAAACAAGAGAGTCATATCTCCTATGAGATTCATAATGGTTATGTAAAGTTTGATAAAGAGGTTGTATCTAAGCAAAAAGAAAATATGAAAAACCTTTTAATCTGGTTTGGAGAAGTTCCTCTTTTACATTTTCTTGCTGCACCTATCATCTATGGAATGATCATTCCTACTATACTCTTTGACGTGATACTCTTTATCTATCAGCATACGGTATTTAGAATCTTCAAGTTTGGGTTTATTAAACGCAGCAACTATGTCATTTTTGATCATCAATACCTTGGGTATTTAAATCCGATTGAGAAACTCAATTGTGTATATTGTTCTTATGTTAATGGTTTAATGCAGTATGCTTCAGCGATAGCAGGTAGAACAGAGTTTTATTTCTGTCCTATCAAACATGCAAAGAAGGTCGCCTATCAGCATAGCTATTATGATAAGTACTTAGTCTATGGCGAGGAGAAAGACTATCAGAAAAATTTAAAAGCACTTCGTAAGAACGCTGAAAAGTAATCTATAGATGGGTTTTTGACAATATTACCTGAGAGAGGGGGGAATATGATACAATAGATTTTTTTATATTCTATTTGTATGTAAAAGGAGCTAAAATGCTACAAGTATTGCCTTTAGATATTGAACAAAGCACATTACATCAAGATATCGAAAAATATGGAAAGGTAGTTCTCTTTTCAAAAGGAGAATTTCTTTTTACGCCAGAAAAGATGTGTGAAAAGTTCTTTTTTGTACTTGATGGAAGAATAAAGGTTTCTCAGGTCAATCTCCAAAATGGAAAAGAGCAGACTTTGAGGATATTGACATATGGAGATATGTGTGATGTCATATCACTTTTAGATAATAAAATACATGATAAGTTATTGTATGCTTTAGATGAGGTGAAAATCATCGTATTTCCCATGGAAGTTGTTAAAAGATGGATGGTTGAAAATCCTGACTTCAATAAACTTCTTTTCCCCTACATAGCCAAAGTATTTCGTAACATGGAAGAGTTGGCCCTGGATCTTTCCTTTTATGATACTCACACAAGGCTGTTGAAACTCATCTCTAAAAATATAAACCATGAAAGCAAAAATAAACTCAATCTCATACACGATCTATCCCATGAAGAGATCGCAAGCCTCATAGGCACTGTACGCAAAGTACTTAACCGTCACTTACAAATGCTTAAACATGATGGTATCATCGATGTGAACCATAAAAATATAGAACTTCTCAATACCCAAAAACTGCTAGATCAACTTCCTTTGTAATAAATATTTTTATTTATTTTAAAAATGCTACTAAAAGGGCAGATTGTTTATTCTGGATTGACTATACTTATTTATCTTAAAATTAAAGGATTTAATATGTATGTAACAAAATATAACCCGGCAAAAGAACTTTTGGATCTAAGAAAAGGATTTAAAGATTTTGATTCATTTTTAGATAACTTTATTGAAGATAAAGGGAGTTTGATCAAGACAGACTTTAGTCCTTCTGTAAATACAAGAGAAGGGGAGCATGCCTATCATGTTGAAGTAGATCTGCCAGGTGTCAAAAAAGACGATATCAATGTAGATGTCAAAGACAATATCGTGACAATCTCTGGTGAAAGAAAAACAAAAAAAGAAGTGAAAGAAGATGACTATTATAAAGTAGAAAGCTCTTATGGTAAATTTGAGAGAAGTTTTACTTTGCCTGAAAATGTAGATGTTGAGAATATTCATGCAGAGTCTCAGGATGGTGTACTTGAAGTGGTTATCCCTAAACTTTCAAAAGCTGAAAAACAGGCTAAAAAAATAGAAGTCAAATAAGAAAGGTTTATTATGGATATCATTGAAAAAACGAAAGAAATCGGAAATGAGATTGAAGAGACTTTGGGAAGAGGGTATGAAAAAGGAAAAGAGGTACTGGGCAATGTTGCCAGTCACCTTCCTTTTGCAAACCTTGCCAAAAAGAAAAATGGAGATTTTCATGTAGAGATCGATATGCCTGGTGTCAAGAAAGAAGATATTGATGTGAGAATCGATAATAATATCTTGACAGTAAGTGGTGAGAGAAAGATGAAAAAAGAGGTAAAAAAGAAAGACTATTATCTTATGGAAAGTTCATTTGGAAGAATTGAGAGAAGTTTCTCTCTTCCAAAAGGAATTGATAAGGATAAGATCAATGCTGAATACAAAGATGGCAGACTGGTCATTGACCTTGAGAGAGAAGAAAGTCTTAAACCAAAAGCCATAGAAGTAAAATAGTTTTTTAAAGGAGATTTTATGAAGCAGATCATATGGACTCTAGTCTCAGGTTTGGTTTTGTCTACAGCTGGTGTAATGGCTACGGAAAAAACACCAGACACGGGATTTAACCCTTTTGAAGAGTTACAAAAAATGCAAAAAGAAATGGACAGCATTTTTGAGCGTTTTCATCAGAAGATGATGAGAGAAGATATGTTCAGTAAATTTACATTTTCTTTTCCTTCTACACCCGCTATGGATCTTGTAGATAAAGGAGATAATTACGTACTTAAAGCAGATATCCCAGGTGTAGAAAAAGACAAAATTGACATTACTGTCAAAGATGGAGTACTGAAGATAGAAGCTGAAACATCTAAAGATAAAAAAGAAGAAGGTAAAGGCTATCTAAAGCAAGAACGCTTTGTAAGTTCCTATATGAGAATGATCACTTTACCAGAAGATGCAAATGCAGAGAAGTATGAAAGTGAATATACGGATGGGGTACTCAAAATTACGATCCCTAAAAAGAATAAGTAACTTTGTATTTTTTTGGTTATAGATCTATAGCTCTAATGGGCGTTGTTTTACTTTCGCCCGTAATCGATTAATAGATCTTAGAATAAAAGGATGTTTTATTATCCAGAGTTCAACTTTATATTTGCAGGGAAAATCCATGATGACTAATCCCAGGATAATCGTCAGTATTCCCTGTCCAGGTAAAACCAACATAGCGATACCGCCGATTATAAAAAGAACGCCAAGAATATTTTTCAGGAATATAAATATAAATCGTATGATTTGTGGCTGATTATCCCATAGATACTTTTGACGTTTTGGATGAGAAAAATAATCTGACGGTATTTTAGTAACTATCCACGGAATCAATAGTATCGAGGCAATAAATCCTATGCCAGATACTATGGCCAACCAAAGAAATAAATTTTCATGAGTATAAATTAAGGTCGTCATTTTAACCTTTCTATTTCTCTTATTATTATTTGTATTATAGCAAATATTTAAATTTGATAGACAATATATTTAAAGAGATAAACACTATTTTTATGTTAAAAAAACAGTTTCTAAACTCGAGATACATTTAAAGAGTAAGCCAGATAAGTCTTTAAATTTATGATACCGATAGCAAATATTTTAGTTTAAGCGCAATTATATTTATACTGCATTACAATAATTGATAATACAATATAAATAATGAATAATATATTGTCCTAAATTTCCTAGAATACCAGGGAGGCTTCTTATCAAAAGAGATCGTCAATAGAGACCAATCACTCGAAATGGATGATATTTTTTATTTTTGATAAAGTATTAAAAATAAAAAAATCATCAAATAAAAGGATTCTAACTATGAGTGATTTTGAACAATTAAGACAACAAATGATAGATTTTCAGCTTGTGGCACGTGGTCTACATGATCAGATTGTCCTTAATGCTCTAAAGGCAGTTCCACGCGAAGAATTCATACCTACAGATCTGCTTGAATTTGCTTATAGAGATTCTCCTTTACCTATTGCAGCCAGTCAGACTATTTCACAACCTTATATTGTTGCACTGATGACTGCTGCACTTGAGTTAAAAGAAAATGATCGTGTATTGGAAGTGGGTACAGGATCCGGATATGCAGCAGCAGTTCTGGCTGAGATCTCTGATAATGTGTATACTATTGAACGGCATAAGATCCTGGTAGATACTGCGCGACAACGACTTCAGGACCTGGGTTATACAAACGTTCAAGTATTGCATGGGGATGGTACGTTAGGGTGGCCAGAACATGCTCCATTTGATGCTATTGTAGTCGCGGCAGGCGGACCGGAAGTACCAAAATCGCTTAAACAACAATTGGCTATCGGTGGACGTTTGGTGATACCAGTAGGTGCATCTTTAGATACTCAGAAACTTGTACGTGTTCGGCGTATCAGTGAAGATGTGTATGAGGAAGAAAATTTGGGAAGTGTTCGGTTTGTGCCACTGATCGGCGCAGCTGGTTGGGAAGATGAAACCGCTGAGATCCAGGCTACTGTAAAGCTAAAGCCTGAATTGTCTTTATCTGAATTGATTTATCAGTCGAGCGAACACTTTGCTAATATTTATGACGTCAATCTGAATAACTTGATGGAGCGTATCGATGATAGCCGTGTTGTATTGCTAGGAGAAGCCTCTCATGGTACTGCAGAATTTCATGAAATGCGCGCACGTATAACACAAGAACTCATAGAAAAGAAAGGTTTTACAATTGTTGCTGCGGAAGCTGACTGGCCCGATGCAGCACATATCAATAACTATATTCACGGCTTGGAGCCCGATGCATTACTGCAGAGTAAACCTTTTTCTCGTTTCCCTACCTGGATGTGGGCAAATCAGTCTATATTGGAATTTACACATTGGTTAAAGGCACATAATGATAAGGTCGGATCAAGTGATGATAAAGTAGGTTTTTATGGGTTAGATCTATACAGCCTGTATAGTTCCATGGAAGTGGTGCTGAAGTATTTAGAAGAAGTAGATCCAGAGACAGCCGAAGTTGCCCGTGTACGTTATGGATGCCTAACACCATGGGCAGTCGATCCTTCTTTGTACAGTCTTGCTATACTCACAAAGCAATATAGAGAATGTGAAAAAGAAGTATTGACGACGCTGCAGAATTTACTCAAAAAACGTATCAAATACTCTCTGGCAGATGGAGAGAAGTTCTTTAATGCAGAACAGAATGCAAAATTGGTAGCAAATGCCGAACGTTATTATCGTACAATGTACTATGCTGAGAGCAATTCATGGAATCAGCGTGATCAACATATGTTTGAAACACTGCAAGACGTTCTTAAGTTTAGAGGCCCAGAATCGAAAGTAGTGATTTGGGCACATAATTCTCATATTGGGGATGCAAGTGCAACACAAATGAGTGCCAGTGGCGAAATAAATCTTGGTCAGTTAGTACGTCAAAAATATGGTGATAAAACCTATATTATAGGTTTTGGTACGGATCATGGTACGGTTGCCGCTGCTTCTGAATGGGGAGGGCCACTGGAGATAAAACAGGTAGAGCCATCGCACATTGACAGTTACGAACGTGTTTGTCATGAAGTAAAAACCGATAATTTCCTTTTACCATTACGTCAACCATTACAGAAAATAACGCGTAAAAAATTACTTTTAGAACGTCTTGAACGTGCTATTGGTGTAATTTACAAACCTGAGAGTGAGTTGCAAAGTCACTACTTTTATGCGTCTTTGCCACATCAGTTTGATGAATATATATGGTTTGATGAAACCCGTGCAGCTGAAGCCTTAGCAAAAGAAACCACTAAAGGGATACCTGATACATTCCCGTTTGGAGTATAAATGCAGCAAGATATTAATATTAAGACAATAATGAAGCATTTTGCAGCTTCTACAGGATTGTCAGATTTATCACGGGAGCCACGTCGATATCTGTGGACAGATGCTTTCGCCGTATGTAATTATCTGGAACTCTATCGTCAAACAGGATCAAAAGAATTCTTGGAACTTGCTTTAAGGTTGGTCACTCAAGTGCATCAAATACTGGGGAAACACCGTAATGACAGTCAATTTAGTGGATGGCTGAGTGGTTTAAACGAAGAAGAAGCGCAGCAGCATCCCACGCGGGGTGGATTGAGGATTGGGAAGAAGCTTAATGAGAGGCAACCTGGTGAGCCTGTTGACGAGTCTCTTGAGTGGGATATGGATGGTCAATATTTCCATTATCTGACAAAATGGATGGTTGCGCTTAATTGCGTTAGTCGTGTGACGGGTAACAGTATGTATACCCTATGGGCGATGGAACTTGCGAAAGTGGCATATCAAGCATTTACGTATACACCCTTATCTGGTGGAGTAAAACGTATGTATTGGAAAATGAGCATTGATCTTTCTCATCCGTTAGTAGCTTCTATGGGACATCATGATCCGTTGGATGGCTTGATCACTTTTGAACAACTTGAAGTTACAGCAAAACAGTTTTCTTTGAAAATAAGCCTTCAAACAGAAATTGAGAATATGGCAGTCATGTGCAAAGAAAAAGATTGGGCTACGGAAGATGCTTTGGGCATTGGCGGATTGCTCACTGATGCTTATAAACTGGTACAATTGATAGATACACATCATTTAGAAGAAACAGACAGGCTGGAATCACTACTTGAAGATATAGAGTACAGTCTACAAACATATGTCACACATAACCAGTTACATTTACCTTCTGAATATCGTTTGGCATTTCGTGAGCTTGGGCTGAGTATCGGTTTGCATGCAATAAGTAGAATGCAAAATAGAATTGAAAGACACTTCAGTGATTTTAATAACGCAGATCAATTAACCTCTATACTGAGTAGACTCTCGCATTTTTATCCTCTTAGTAAGTTAATTGATGATTTCTGGTCGGAGCCAAAGCATCGTTTGGCTCATAGTTGGCGGGATCATGAAGATATTAACACTGTGATGTTGGCTACGAGCTTAGCTCCTGAAAGTTATTTATCTTGTGGCTAAGACCAGTGTAACCAACGGAGCTTCTCTTTGTTGCTGTTTTCAAAGATCAAGCTATGTTTTAGCGACGATACTGCTGCAAAGCGTACATATATGAGTTGCGCTCATAAGCGGCGGGATTGTCGGTGTGAGTCAATGATATACTCCCCTTCATCTGAGAGATCGAGTCATATTCGTATTTTTCCATCCATTGGGTTATTTCATTCAGTATAGTAACTACATCGGATTCACCTATCATCAAAAGCACTGAAGCCAACGCCACAGCATCCGCTCCGCTCATGACCGCTATCAAAACATCTTCTG
>JAPHUJ010000118.1 GCA_026193735.1 Sulfurovum sp. | reverse complement strand
TCTAAAAAGATTTGCTGAAGCTGTACGACCATGCTCTTCGAGGATAAACTCTTCTTTAAGCTGATCTCCAAGTTCTAAAGATTCATCAAATTCTTTTGCTTCAGAAAGAGAGATAAAGCTATCTGATTCTATTTTTTGCTTATTCCCTTCTTTCCCTACTTCTACAAAAAGTTGATCGTCATTATCTGCTACAACTGTAATGACTTTATATACAGAATATGTTTTTGTATCACTATTGATGATCGCTTCAAAAGTAGTTGTAAAACTCGTTAGTTTTTTGGCAGTATTGATCAAAGCCTCTTGAAATGCCTCGATCGCATGCGCTTTGGAGATATTTTTTTCATGTGCAATTGCTTCTATAATGTCTAGTATTTTTTCCATAATGGTTTCCTATTTTAATCAGTTTTTTTGATAATCAATACAATATACCGCTACAAGAGGTAACATAACAGTGTCAATAACGTCTTGGGAGGTGTTGTTTTTGAAGTTGAGTATTATAGCTAACCAAAGCTTTACTGAAAATAAAGTATAATTGCTCCATTAATGCATAGAATCAATACAGAGAAGAAAAAGGTACACATAGATGAAATTAAAACTTGCTAGAACAACACTTAAAGCGAAACCAAAAACGATTGAGTTGAATAAATTAGAAGAAGAGCTAGCGAACAAATCTATATTTTATTTTGATAAAGACAACTCACACAAAGAACTTAAAGAGTTAATCGAGTATTTTGAAGAAAAAGGTTTCTCTGTTTATATGAGAGAAGTTAAGTATGGACTTGATGAAAATGAATATATTTACGAAGTACATATTATTGCTTAATACAAAGGCAACCTGTTACTTGAGTCAACTGCAGAGGTTGACTCAGTGTCAACGTGGTTTTTTGGGGTTTACTCAAAAAACATTCTACTAGAAAGACAAATCATTGAGTAAAAAATTATTTATAGAAACACTTGGTTGTGCGATGAATGTACGTGATAGCGAGCATATGATTGCAGAATTGAATCAAAAAGAACCTTACGAAATCACTGAAAATTTAAAAGATGCTGATCTTATTATTATCAATACTTGCTCTGTAAGAGAAAAGCCTGTGGCTAAACTCTTCTCAGAGATCGGTGTATTTAATAAACATAAAAAACCCTCTGCTAAAATTGGTGTTACCGGATGTACAGCTTCCCACTTAGGCGAAGAGATCATCAGACGTGCACCTTCTGTTGATTTTGTATTGGGTGCAAGAAATGTATCTAAGATCACTGAAGTGGTCAATAAAAGACATGCAGTAGAAGTAAGTACAGACTTTGATGAGAGTACTTATGCCTTTGGTGAGTACAGAACAAATACTTTTAAGGCGATGGTAAACATTTCCATAGGATGTGATAAATCCTGTACTTTCTGTATCGTGCCTGCGACACGTGGAGATGAGATATCTATCCCCTCTGAGCTTATAGTGCAAGAGATTAAAAAAGCTGTAGTTACAGGGGCAAAAGAAGTGATGCTTCTTGGGCAAAATGTAAACAATTATGGAAGACGATTTGGCAGTACTGAAGAGCAATGTGACTTTACCCAGTTGTTACAAAAGATCTCTAAGATAGAGGGGTTGGAGCGTATACGTTTTACTTCTCCTCATCCTTTACATATGGATGATACATTTATCCAGGAATTTGCATCTAACCCTAAGATATGTAAACAGATACATGTCCCCCTGCAAAGCGGTTCAACTTCACTGCTTAAAGAGATGAAAAGAGGTTATACCAAAGAGAACTTTATTAACCGCTGTGAAAAGATACGTACACTTTGTCCTGAAGCAACCATCTCTACAGATATTATTGTTGGTTTTCCCGGTGAAAGTGATGCAGACTTTGAAGATACGATGGATGTACTTGAACAAGTACGTTTTGAGCAACTGTTTTCATTTAAGTACTCTCCTCGTCCCCATACCGAAGCAGCAGAGTTTGATAATCAAATAGACAGTGCTGTTGCAGGAGCTCGTTTGACCCGACTTCAGGCACGACATACAGAAATCCTCGATGAGATCATGGATGCCCAGTTAGATGCTGTGCATAAAGTGTATTTTGATGAACTCAAGCCAAACGGAAGAGTCTCAGGACGTTCTGATGACGGTAAACTCTTCTTTGTGCAGGGAAGTGAAGAGCTTTTGGGTAAAATAGTGGATGTTAAAGTTATTAAAACCTCTCGGGGTGCACTTGATGGAGTGCTTGTTTAAGGTCTCTGAATGAAAAAGTTTTTACGGCAAGCAGGGCAGGTTATTATTCCTTTTTTGGCTTATATACTTATGCGTATTACTTGGTTTACGACCTTTAAAAAATTTAATTTCATTACTTCGATAGGTGAAGATCAGCATGTGTGTGTTTGTTGGCATGGTGAGCTGTTCATGACGCCTCAAGCCTATAGGCATATTCATAAAAATCATCCAGCTTCAGCTATTATCTCTCAGCATTTTGACGGTGAACTCATGGCAGGGACACTGAACTGGTTTAGTATAAAACCGTTAAGGGGTTCTAGCAGAAAAGGGGCACAAAAGGTACTGCTACAAGCCTTTCGCAGTATTAAGAATGGTGAAGAAGTACTTATCTCTCCTGATGGTCCTAAGGGACCCAGACATACCGTAAGTGATGGAGCCATAGGATTGGCACTCAAAAGTAAGCTACCTATGATGGTCATCAATTTTACAACCAAGAGGTTTTGGCAATTTAACAGTTGGGATAAGTTTGTCATACCTAAGCCATTTAGCAAGATAGAGTTTTACATACAAAGTATTTCCCTTGAGGGGATGGAGCTTGATGAAGCCAGAAAATTTCTAAGCGATAAAATGTTAGAGCACACGGTGCACTAAAAGATGAGATCAAAACTTCAAGATGCGTCTGAGGAGTTTTTAAATTATCTGTTTGATGTACGAGGGTATTCTGAGTCTTCTATTGTGACCTATGAGATAGCACTTAGGCAAATGATGGATGAGAGCCATTTTTATGAAGAAGATGGCTTTACCGTACTGGACATTACCCCTTTCCGTTTTAAAATTGTTAAAAATCATAAAAAAACCATCGTGAAAAAACTCTCTGCTGTACATTCTTTTGTGAAATATCTGGAAGACCAGTGTCATATGCATATAAAACTTATAGGAGATGAGACTATAAAGGTACCTCAAAGCCTCCCCAAGCCCATCGAAGAGACATACATTAACGAGGTATTGGGTAAGGCCAATTTAGAAGAGAAATTGCTTATTTCTATGCTTTATGGGTTAGGGTTACGTATCTCTGA
>JAPHUJ010000031.1 GCA_026193735.1 Sulfurovum sp. | reverse complement strand
CGCTTCATTTGGACATTCTTCTCTACATGCATCACATGCTATACATTCATCAGTTATTATTAATGCCATGGCTTCCTCTATATATGTTATTTATACGAGTTATATCCGAAGAAAGCTTATTCTTAAATTAAAAGTGAAATAAATAAATAATTTTATTATTTTTATGAAGGGCATGGGCATAAATACCCATACTTTTTTAGTTTATTTTTTTAGGAAAACAAAACCTGTAGCCACGTCTTCTAACGGTTTCAATGGTAGTGATCCCTAAAGGCTTGTCCATTTTCTGACGGATTTGGTTAATGGCTACTTCGATGACGTTTGGTGTTACCAGTTCCGGCTCTTCCCAGATAGCATCAAGCAACTGTTCTTTGGAGACGATCTGGTCTTTATGCATAGCCAAATGAGTGAGGACTTCAAATGGCTTACCTTTCAGTTCTATCTCTTCCCCTTGGTAAATGATCTTTTCTTCTTCCGGATTAATGATAAGGTCTTCTATTTCGATGATGTTGGAGACACCAAATCGTAGTTTCGCTTCGATACGTACAAGTAAAATATCATAATCAAGCGGCTTTCTTATAAAATCATCAGCACCGGATCTCAGTGCTTTGATCTCACTGTCTTTGTCTTTACGTTCAGAGAGCACAATGACAGAAGTCTTATGTGCCTCTGTTTTAATAGTAGGGATGATATCCAGACTCTTTTCATTTGTAGATGGCCACGCAAGCAATACTAAATCGTAGTTTCTAATATCAAGATAATACTTTGCATCACCAAGATTCTCAGCTACATCATTTTGATAACCTTCCTCAGTCAGCACATCTGAAAGTGTTTTGCTGAGTGTCACTTCATCTTCTATGATTAATATTCTCATAAGTGAACCTTTTGATCTTTAAGATTTATTTAATATTATAACATAAAAAATAGAGCTTTTTTAAAAAAAAATTAAAAATCCCAAGTTTTACTTAAGGAAACAGTGCATTCAGCTAAAATATCGGGTTTAGATATTTTGAGTGCAAGCGTTTGAAGATGTGGGTAGGTTGTATAGAGTATGTCTTTAAGACCTAAAAGAGCATTTTCTAAAAGAGTATAACGTTTTTCTTTGAGTTCATTTTGTATCAACAGAACTATATCAGCATAATCTATAAATTCATTATCTTTATAATCATAGGAAGCTTCAAGATTTATGATGACACGTTGTGGTCTATCTCGTTCAAAGTCAAGTAACCCTATGATAGCATCAAAAGTCAAAGCCTCTATGTGAATGGTCATTTTAGACTTTTCCTTCTTCTTTCTTGAACATTCTTACAATATTTGGAATATGTTTATAGAAGATGATCATTGCGATGATCCAAATAGGGGCATGCGAACCGATACCCGGTACTTCAGGATACATTATGTAAGATGCGATGATAAAAGCAATAAGCCCTATAAGTGAAGATAGTGACGAGATTTTTAATCCTTTAGCTGCAACCAGCCAAACTACAATGGCAACGAGTGCAGGGATGGGCATCATGATCAGCAGGACACCAAAACCTGTAGCAACGCCTTTTCCTCCCTCAAAGAAGAGAAACGCAGAGAAGCAGTGACCTACAACTGCAAGTACAGCTATCGTCCAAAGCACAGATTCCGGAGCAGCAAGCATTTTAGCCACAAGTATGACAACGACACCTTTTATTGCATCTAAAAAGAGTGTGATCGCACCTAGTTTTTTTGCCAGTTTTGGATCTTGTTCTTTAACAACACGCAGAACATTGGTTGCACCGATATTACCACTGCCGGCTTCTTTGATATCTACACCTGCAAACTTTTTAGCCAGTAAGTATCCAAAAGGAATGCCGGCTATAAGATATGCCGTAAGATAGAGTAAAATATTTTGATTCATTAAAAAGTCCATGATTAGTCCACAATTAAAATTTATACTGCAATTTTAACCGAATTTTGATAAAATAGCCACAATAGTAAGGATATATAAAATGAGTATTGATTATAAAGCAGAAATAAATAGACTTAAAAAAGAACTTGATGTCACAGTGGTTGCACACTATTATCAACGTGATGAAGTGTTTGAAATGGCTGATATTATTGGAGATAGTCTTGAGTTGGCACGTAGATGTCAAGCTGACACAAACCCTTGGGTAGTCTTTTGTGGTGTTGGTTTCATGGGACAGAGTGTAAAGGTGATCGCGCCTGAAAAACGTGTACTTATGCCAAAGATAGCATGTTGCGCTATGGCACGTATGATGGATGGTTCTTATTTTGAAGAATCTGTACAGTACATGGTGGATAGAGGTATTGCAAAAGAAGATATCCTGCCTATAACCTATATTAATTCTGATGCTTCAGTCAAGGCGAAAGTAGGTGAGATGGGTGGTATGGTATGTACTTCATCCAATGCTTTTAAGATCATCGAAAAAGGGTTAGAAAGCGGAAAGAAGATCCTCTTTGTCCCGGATAGATGTTTAGGACAGAACTTTGCTATACAGATGGGTCTTAAGTCTTGTGTGATCGGTGTAGATGTTGATGGAAAAGAGTGTGATCCTAAAGAAGCAGATATTATCTGTTTTAACGGTTTTTGCTCTGTTCACCAACTTTTTACAGTAGATGACATAGAGTTTTACCGTAACAAGTACCCAGGTATCAAAATAGCCGTACACCCAGAGTGTGACCCAAGTGTAGTACTTGCAGCAGACTTTTCAGGTTCTACATCACAACTTATCAAGTATGTTAATGACCTTGATCCTGAACAAAAGGTAGCTATAGGTACTGAGTATAATCTGGTAAACAGAATGAGAAAAGGCAATACCTATGTACTCTCTTCAACCAAACCGGAATGTCCTACCATGAATGAAACGACTTTGGAAGACCTATATAACACACTGAAGTCTATAGAGGACAATAAACCTATCAATGAAATTGTGGTGGACCCTCATACAGTTAAGTATGCAAACTTGGCGCTAGAGCGTATGCTGGCGATAAAATAATGTTAAAAGAGACATTTATAAGGGCTTTGGTGGCTGAAGATATAGGACGCGGAGACCTATTTTCTCGTATCAGTACAGGTAAACCCATACGAGCATATATCATTGCGAAGAGTAATGGTGTGTTTGCAGGACAGGAATATGTAGAGACCTGTGCAAAGATGTATGATTTATCACTGGAATGGAAAGTATCAGACGGTAGCCATTTTAGTAGGGGTGAAAAGCTTCTTTTTATTTCAGGAGACTCAAAAGCCATCCTTTCCTTGGAGCGTTCTATTTTGGACATGGTACTTCATGCAAGTTCTATTGCCACTTTGACGGCGGAGTATGTGGATGCCATAAAAGACACAGGTGTGAAATTGCTTGATACAAGAAAAACAAGACCTTTGCTTCGTGAGTTTGAAAAATATGCAGTACGTTGTGGCGGGGGCATAAACCACCGTATGGGACTTGATGATTGTTTGATGCTGAAAGACACGCACCTTCAGACCATAGATGATTTAGATACTTTTATGAAAGAAGTACGACAAAAGATACCATTTACCTCAAAGGTAGAGATAGAATGCGAAAGTTTCGATATGGTTAAAAAAGCGATGAAAGCCGGTGCAGATATCGTGATGTGTGACAATATGTCTATTGAAAAGACAAAAGAAATAGTAGCGTATCGAAATGAAAATTATCCCCATATTTTACTCGAAGCAAGTGGTAATGTAACACTTGATACGATTGAAGAGATTGCTAGTACAGGAGTCGATGCCATCAGTTCAGGAGCTATTATTCACCAGGCAAACTGGATCGATCTGTCTATGAAAGTCGAAAAGTAACACATCGTTAATACTGTTTGTGTATAGTTCCACTAAAAATTGAAAGGTCTAGATGAAAACCGGGAATCTCCCCTATGCAGAAGTAAAATCCAAGATAGACAGCACAGGATCTATTACCATCCTTTCCCATCTTAACCCGGATGCCGATACTTTGGGAACGGCATTGGGTATCTATGCATTGTTAAGTAAAGATAAAAGATTAAAAGTTGAAGTGGTAAATGCTTCAAATGCCTTGCCGCTTCATCTCAACTTCTTGCCAAACTTTAAAAAAATTAAACATCATATGGATTATACAGACAGTTTGATCCTTTCGTGTGATTGCGGAAGCATAGACAGGCTAGGGTTTGATTTGGCTGGCAGAGATATTATAAACATTGATCACCATTACAGTAATACACATTATGGAAGTATTAATG
>JAPHUJ010000239.1 GCA_026193735.1 Sulfurovum sp. | reverse complement strand
TACATTCTCTTTAAGTGTAATGAAAATACTGTCACCTACATCAGAATATTTGATGGCATTTGAAAGTAAATTGTCTATGAGTCTATAAGAAGATGTTTTAGGCATAAAGACTTGTGTTGGTTCAAGATCAAGTGTGATATGTAAGCGTTTAGAGTCTATAAGTTCTTTCACATATTCCACCCTCTCTTTTACAATATCAGAAAAACACAACAACTCTGAAGACTCTACTTTTCCTTCAAGCCTATAGGTCAAAGAACTGTACATAACGGAAAGTCTTTTCGCAGAGGCTTCCAAACGTTTTAATTTTTTAGGTTCTATTCCTCTTAAGGACTGTATCGTCATCAAAATAGCTGAAATAGGAGTATTAAGTTCATGTGTTGTATCTGAAATAAAATTATCTAAAGATTCTATCTGTTCCCTAACAGGTCTTAAGAATAACCGTCCCAAGAAATACCCTACTATCCCCATAAGTATAAAGGAAAACACCAAGTATCCTATGATCTTTATGCGCATCTCTTGTGTAATTTTAGAGAGATCATTTTCTTTTAAGACTATGTAATGCACACCTAAATGATCACTTTTGTCTTCTGTTACAGTGTAACAACTTTTATCTTTTATAAAAAAATCCTTATCCGTCACTTTAAAGTTGTCAATTTCCGTATAGATAGCTCTTTTATCCTTATCATAATATCCTGCCTGAAAGCGGCAATGTTTTAAGTTTTTTAAGAAATTGTTACGACTTACTCTATCCATTACCCCTTTTGTGTCATTTTGCATAGCCCTCATCACAATGGAAGAAGATAACATACGTGCCTGATACATCATTTCAAACTTCATGGCATTTTGCATAGAAACACGGTTATTTTCAAAAAATAGGTACCCTATGATAGCGAGTAATATAAATACTGATACCAGATAAAGTGCTAAAAAACTAAAAAGTGATTTACGCTCATACGATGTTAAAACGATAACCTTCTCCTTTAATGTTCTCAAAATATTCTTTTTCAAACATTTTTCTTAGATTTTTAATATAGGTACGTATTGTAGCATGGGCAGGGACATTCTCATCATCCCATACATTTTCTATGATTTCATCACAAGAAATGATCTTTCCTGTATTACGGATAAAATATTCTAAAACCTTTGCTTCTTTCTGCCTCATTTCTATCACATTGTCATTTACAAAGATCTGGTGTGCTTTAGGAATGAACTTCATACCGTCAAATTCTATCTCTTCTTGCAAATGGTAAAGCCTAACGATGTGCTCTATGCGAGCATTCAGCTCTTCAAGTTCAAAAGGCTTTTTCAGGTAATCATCAGCACCAAGATCAAACCCTTTTTTGAGATCATTTATTCCTGCAAGAGATGTAATGTAGATGGCTGGTATTGTATTGCCTATGTCACGTAAGTATGAGAGTATTTCAAAGCCGTCAATATTAGGTACATTCACATCTAAAAGCAACATATCATAGGAATTGGAACCTATGGCATCAAGTGCTTTTTCACCATCAAAAAAACTCTCTACCTCATAACCGTTTTCTACAAGGAACTCTTCTATGATCTCTTGTAAAATGACATCATCTTCAAGCAATAGTATCTTCATGTCAAACCTTTATATAAATCAATAATATATTTTAACACACTCTTTGTGTAGAGGAGTACACAAAACATTTATGCTATAATCCCCCCCCGCATGACAAGAATCAACAATTCAGTACAGGAAGGAACTTCTAGGCTAAAGCCTGATGCGATCCTTTTACTAAATGAAAGGGTATGAAATGCCGAGTCTTAAAAAATCAACACTCTATTCAATCATGACTTTGGTTCTATTATCGGGATGTACTCAAGTTGTAACAGCTCCTATTTCTATAGTAGGCAGTGTCACAAGTGCAACTATAGATGTAGCAGGGAGTGCTGTCGGTGCAGTAGCAGGCTCAAATGACGAGGAAGAAGATTAAGAGTTGAGAAATCTCGTCTACGATCTAAGGCTTGCACGCAGCGATCAGATCATATGACTAGCACTTAATATCTTTGCGCGTTCTTAAATTCAGAAATCTCACTTTCTACCATCTCATCTATCATTCTTATGTAAAGATCATTGATCAGATTGGGAGATAGCCCAAGGGATATAGCCTGTTCTCTTACATGAGCAATAACATCTGCTATCCTTTCCCCTGCTTTTATCTCATCTACACTTGTTTTAAAATGTGCTATTTGTTTAATATACTCATTACGTTTCGCAATCAACTCTACGATCTCTTTGTCTACATTATCTATCTCACTTCTTGCTTCTTCAAGCGTAGTACATTTTTTAATTTCCATTATTCTATCCTTCAATTCTATCACTCTAATAAATATATTATAGCCTAAAAATATCTGAAACCATATTGAATAACCCACGGTATACATTATGAATCTATACTTTATATTCTACTTGGATATAATTTTCATATGAAATACAAAAAACACTTATTAATAACTTTATTAAGTACTACTTTTCTAGTTTGTAATCTCTTAAACGCTGCAGAAGATACGAATCTGACAAAAGGTAAAGAGTGGATTATTTTGCCTTATGCCTTTTCTAGTGACTCAACTGGTTTTGCAGGTGGGATAAGCCTAATCAAAGTAGGATTATTCCAACCTCAAACTACATTTCTTGCTACTGTATTTTCCGGTCTACCTCAAGATATTATTACAAATGGAGAAAAAGAAGAAGCAAGTTTTTCTGGTGGGTTTATCTCATTTTCAAACTTTAAACTTCCCTATACGGATAGAGTGTTCTTTTCATTTATGGGTCTAAAAAGTTATTTTCCAAAAACGAATTATTATATAGATGGTTCACATACTTCCGATAAAGATGATGCATTCATCACTTCAGGAGATTCAAATTTTTTTACTACAACCTTTACATATACCCTTCCCGTAGGAGAAGGATTAGAACATGCTGGGAGGTTTTATAAACTTCAAAATGGATTTTGTGTCGGTAGAGATGGTTGTGGGAACGGTATACCTTTCATAACAGGTAGAACATCTATAGGATTAAAAACATTTTTTCAAACAGACAATACAGATAATACTGAAATGTGGCAAGATTCTATTTGGTGGAAAAACGGGACATCTGTACCAACATGGAATACCAATGGTCTAAGATTTTTTCTTACACATGAAAATACAGATTTTGATCTTAATCCATCCAGAGGATACCATTTCCAACTACAATACTCAAAAGATTTTGGAATAGGAGACTCACTACAAAGCTGGGACTTTTTAGAATTTAAATACAACCAATACTTTAATCTTGATACATTTTCTTTTACCCAACAAAATGTCCTTGCTCTGAGTATGTGGACAGGATACTCTTTCTCTTGGAACAATAATAAAGAAATCTCTCCTGGTTTTGATGCACATCGTCCTCCTATGTGGGAAGGTGCTAGACTAGGTGGGGTCAATAGAATGAGAGGTTATGATCAAAATCGATTTTCAGACAAAGCAGCGTTTTATGCTGCTGCAGAATACAGAACCATCATCGACTATAATCCCCTAAAAAAGAACTCTTTCATTCCATTCAATGTAGATTGGTTTCAGGTTGTTTTATTTGCTGAAGCAGGAAGAGTGCATGATCAATATAGTCTTGATCTTTTAAGTGACATGAAATATGATGCAGGTATCAGCTTACGTGCAATGGTAGATGAGTTACCAATACGATTGGACGTTGCCCATGGAGAAGAAGGCACATATATGTGGCTAATGGTGCAGCAACCATTTGACTTCTAATTTTCTTTAAGATAATCCTCAAAATAAAAAATCACCATTTACTATTTTCAACTTTATCAAAAACATAAGAGGCATGGCCTCTTATGAAAATAATTGAAGTAGAGATTTACTCTACTTC
>JAPHUJ010000092.1 GCA_026193735.1 Sulfurovum sp. | reverse complement strand
TTCACATACCTGTATAAAAATTGCATCGATATCTGCATTTTAATTCAAGGCATTTTCAACATCGGATACAGAACAAGGTGTATTCCACTCACATGTGAGTTCCACTTTATCTCTACCCATTGCATCAGCGATCTTTCCGAATCGTTCACCAAACTTCCCGGAGTTTACAGTCAACGCTTTCGTCTTACAAAGGTTCAACATACAAGCCTGCATTGCGCCTGTTCCAGATGAAGCGATCATCACACATTCATCCATACCAAAAAGCTTTAAGAGACGTTCTCTGGCTTCTTTAAAGATCGCTTCAAATTCCGGTGTTCTATGATGCAAAGTAACGGTAGCCATCGCCTGTCTTACTGACTCTGGTACCGGTGTAGGTCCTGGTGTAAAAAGTAGCATAAATATCCTCGTGATCACCGTTTACAAAACGGCATAATTACGTGGATTATATCCAAAATGAGGTTAGAGAATGGTGAAGGAAATTAATTAAATACTGCTAGAAGAAAGAGATACCCCTTCTCCCGTTAGATCAAGAAAGAACAATGGTCTGCTGTCCTATCTCTTTATATCTTGCATAATAGTGTTCTACAAAAGATCTTATCTCTTCTTTTACCGGTAAATATACACCATCTTCTTTAATTGCATACGCATTCAAATACACTGATGCATCTACTTTAGCAAGGTAATTTTCTGCTAACTTTTTATAGGCTTCCTGATACGTTCTTTTCATCACATCATATTTGCTATAGTCAATGTTTATCTGTCCGTCATACGTAATGACACCTGAGCTAAAGAGAATATCAAGGTGGATCAACCCTTCGCAATAATACGGCAACACTTCGCCCACTTCACGCCATCCCATAAGACCCACTGCACGGGAAACCACATCCTCAACTATGTGATTTTTAAGTACTTCACGTTCATTATGAAAAAATGCCATCAGTCCACCGGCTGTGGCTTTAAACTCTTCAATATTTTTAAACTGTCCTGAACCATTCATCTTGTTTTCCGTGTCTGAGTCTATCCAGAGTATGTGTCCGTATTCATGTCCTACTGTAGAGATATCATAAAGCTCATGCCACAGCTTCGGCTCATTGTCTACAAGCGCTTTTTGTTTTTTTACAAACCCTTCACCCATAGTCTCTACAGAGAGTTTCATGATAGGCTTGGACTTTTTACTTTCCATCACAAAGTCAGCATAAGCAAAGATCTTCTTCCCTAATTCAGCGGAAACCTGTTCGTCATTGGGTACCACTTGTGCCGAGAAAAGCCCATTGAATTCTGCTCCGTAGTAAAGGACCGGTTGACCGATATAGAGTTGGGTTTCATCGACCTGCAAGAGATTCTTACTCATGGTATGTAAGGCTTCTTCACCAAAATCTTTTGCCATTTCATAGGCAAAAAGTTTAATGTTGTTACGCGTACTTGAACCTTCTTGTAATTTAGGATTGACAATACGAAGGTCCCATTCTAACGCTACAGCTTTTCTATAATGATCTTCATAATACTCTAACGGATGCCCTACCTGTAATGGTGTCGTCACAGCCATCCAACGTCTATCTACTTCTGCCCATTTACCTATAAGTTCATTGGTTTTCGTATGTACAAAAGCTACTTTTAACGCTGTAAAATAGGCTAGCCATTCTGATTTTTGATTAAAAACATCATCTTCATGTTGGTTCAAAAGTGAAATCAGCTGTTCAAGTGCTGTGGTAACCTGTGTCACTTCTTTAGGAAATGCTTCTGCATATGCAATGCTTTTATATCCAGTATCCTCTTTTTTAAGTACAGAGTAAGATCTATCTCCTACACATCCGCTCTCATCCGTATCGAGCAGAGACTCATTTTGAAGCATCTCAAAGACTTTTGCATCATCCCCATTGAACAGGTCACTCAGTTCAAGGTTCACGGAATAGAGAATGTGATGTGTCCAATGACTCTGCCATACACTCATAGCAATCCCCACATAGTGTACACCCAAGATAAGTGAACGATAAAAAGGTGTAAGAAGTTTATGCTCTTCCACCCAAGAGATAAAGCTTTCATGACGGGTGATATGCATTGTACTTGCAAAACCGTATGCCAACTCTTTTTTCATCGCTATCTCTTCTTTAGTACAGCCATTTTTTTCCAATACTTGTTCTAAGGCATCTTCACGAAGATTCACTAGACGTGTCAACGCTGCCATTTCTGAGTCTTTATCTCTAGGGGTATCTATAAGTGATAAGAATGCCCCTACCACTTTGTTCGCTCTATCATGTCCTTTGTCTAACAGTTCATAATACGCGTTGAGACTCGCTTGTCTTCGTTGTAGCTCATCATAGATAGTTTGCAGATCTTCCATAAATTGTTGTTTCATTATTTACTCTCTTTCTTCTTTGTCTTTTTTCTCATAAATAATGTCATCACGAACATCCTTGAAAGTGAAGCGATTCGAGAGTGATGACGATTTTTGCCTACTTTTTCTAAAAAAGTAGAGGTAATATCATAACAAAGATAATACTATTTATTCTTCAACATCTTAATTATCGGTTTAGCCAAAGCTAAAGCTTGCGCACGATGTGAAATTTTAGATTTAACGTCATCATCAAGTTCTCCTAATGTTTTATCAAATCCGGAGGGGATGAATATCGGATCATACCCAAAACCTTTATCTCCTCTGATTTCATCTATCACCTCTCCATGCATCCAGCCATGCACCACATATTCTCCATACTTAGAAACGATAGCGATCGCTGCCGTGTAGTACGCTGGTGTAGATTTTACACCTTTTTCTTTAACAGCTTCTATCAATTTATATAGATTGTCTTTATCTGTTACCCCTACTCCAGCATAACGTGCAGAATAAATGCCGGGCGCTCCGTTAAGTATAGGTAACGAGATACCACTGTCATCTGATATCACCAGATATTCTTCACCCAATTTCTCATAAATAGTACGTGCTTTTATCAGTGCATTGGCTGCAAATGTATCTCCATCTTCTACGATATCAAATTCACCCAAAAGTTCTGAAAAAGCTACTACTTCCTCTTGACACATTTGTTTAAATTCGCGTAGTTTACCTTTGTTCCCTGTCGCTAAAACCAATTTCAATATACTTTCTCCTTTGCACAAAATAAGGCTCTGTGAAAATTCCTTTTACTAAAACCTTGTCAATAACAAGAGATGACTACATCATCTACTCTTAACCTTATAGTTATATAATAAGACAAATTTTATCTAAATAGAGGTTTTACCATGATTAAACAGATTATGCCGCTTTCACTTATTGTTGCCTTACGATTTTTCGGACTCTTTATCGTTCTTCCCGTTCTTTCCATATATGCCCTTGATATGCCTGGGGCTACACCTTTCCTTGCCGGACTTGTTGTGGGTGGTTATGCCCTCACACAAGCCGCTTTTCAAGTACCGTTTGGAATGATAAGTGACAAGGTAGGGCGTAAAAAGACACTTCTTTTTGGTCTTCTTATTTTTATTGCAGGTTCAGTCATCGCAGCGATGAGTGACAACATTTATATGCTTTTAGTGGGAAGATTCCTGCAAGGTGCGGGAGCCATCGGTTCTGTTGTCTCAGCAATGATCGCCGACCTGGTAAGAGAAGAACAGCGTGCACATGCCATGGCTATCATGGGTGGGACTATCGCACTTAGTTTTGCTGCTGCGATGATCATTGCACCTTTGGTAGGTGGGTACTGGGGGATAGACAAACTCTTCTGGCTCACCGCAATACTCTCCGTGTTGGCCATAGGTATCTTGTTTACTGCTGTACCTAAACCACCACACATTGTCCACTCTTATTCAGAAGAAGAGTCGAAGTTCTTTGAGGTCTTTAAAGACAAAGCACTTACACGTATGTATATTACTTTTCTTTTCCACTCGTCTATTATGACGATGGCATTTTTCATCATCCCGGTTGTGATGACACACCCTCTTGATGAAGGTGGTTTCGGTTGGGAAAAAGCTGAACTGTGGAAAGTCTATTTCCCTGCGATGATATTTGGTTTTCTCGCTATGGCTCCTGCGGCTATCTTTGGTGAAAAGTATGGTAAAGGCAAAGAGATATTTATGATCTCTGTTGCTGTCATATTCTTAGGTTTTCTAGCGATGGGTTTTGCAACTACTCCTTGGGTCTTTGTCGTAGGCGTCGTTTTCTTCTTTATAGGTTTCAACATGTTTGAACCATTGCTTCAAAGTTTTGTTGCCAAGTTTGCCAAAGTACACCAGAAAGGTGCTGCTCTCGGTGTAGCAAATACATTTGCTTACACGGGTATCTTCCTTGGTGGTATTTTGGCAGGTTACCTCATGCAACATTACGACAGAGCTACACTGGCTGTAGTGGTAGCGGTGATATCTGTGGTATGGTTCATATGGGTTGCTACAATGCCAAGTCCAAACAACAGAGGAAACGTCTATCTTCCTCTAGACATCTTCGACCGTGAAAGAGTAGCCGCACTCACAAGCCATGACGCTATCGTAGAAAGTTATGTAAATGAAACAGAAAATATCGCTGTTGTAAAGTATGACAAAGACCTCATAGACGAAGATGAGATCAGAGGAATGCTAAGCTAATGCTTACACCTTTCATCAAAGATCTTCAAAAGGCACTGAAAAAGGTGCCTCCTGGTACCCAGATAAAAGACACTCTACATCTGCTCTTTGATGACAGTGTCTACGGGTGGGGCAAAGACTACCCTGTAGCTCTAGTACATGAAAAAACAAGAATTACAGAACCCTCTGCACTCGCTTTTTTCACGCAGAACAACCTCTTAGATGAAGAGGGATTTACCCCGTCTACTTATGTTGATGCACAGATTGAAAAGATCGTCACACATGCACCTTCGTACATCCAGAGAGTCAACTATATAGTATCACGAACCAAAGCCATTCCCCAACCTTTGTTTTTCAACAAATTCAAACATGACTACTGGAAAAAGATACAAAATGTCGATGGATTGGAAGCGGTTGTAGATGTCACTGTACTAGAAAGTCATAGCACTACGTGTGAAACGGAGGCAGCTTTTCGCGCCATCATCCGCAAACGAAAAGAAGTGCATCAATTAAAGAAACTAACCTTTGTCTGGATCGTAGAAATAAAAAGTAATCCTGAAAACATAGAAACTGTACTCAAACACTATTTTGAAGAAGACTATGCCATTGTGAAGAATGCAGAAAAAACCTACTGTTTAGGATGGAGTAATCCTCTGCAAAGTATCAATATGAGATATTTTGTGTGTCCTCCGGAATGAACACCTATTATTTTTTGACTTTTATTTGACTTTAATCTTCTATACTGTTATCCATGAAAATAAAGACAATAAGATGCAAATGATCTCTATGAATACATATAAAATAGCTACACGCTATGCAAATAGTAATAACCAGATTATTGTCATTAAAAGTAAAAATGCATTTTTTACACTTGCATGTGCACTATGAAAAAAAGCATAGTCATGGTGTGTTTCAGCACTTTTATCTGGGCTGAGACCATAACACTTGACCCCATAAACATTCTAGAAACAAATCTCAGTTCAGGCACTTTTGTACTAAGTCAAAATGAAGCTATGGAGACGGCCAGTTTTACACTACAAGAAAGACTCGAACAGGATACTTCTTTTAATGTCGTAGTTGGAGATAAAGGTGAAGGAGCGATATCCTTCCGTGGACTTGATTTTAAAAATACAGAGTATGTAGAAGACGGTATTCCCCTGTATCGTAATGTGAATGGTTTTACAGACACTAAGTTCACAATGACCAATGCAGCGCTTCAGATCAATGATGGTTCAGGGACTTCATTATTAGGGGTCTCTCCCATGGGTGGGGAAGTGCAGATAAATTCAACCACTCCAACCAAAGCATTTGAGAGTACTGCGAGTACGATAATTTCAACCAATGATGAATATTATCATGCTTATACTGGAAGCATGACAGATAATGTATATATCCAAGCCAATGCCAGTTACTATCGCAGATCAGACTATACGCTTTCACGTGAGTATGATACCACATCACTTCAAGAAACAAGAAGACGACTTAACAGTGATAAAGATCAGAAAAATATTTCTGTAAAAAGTGGTATTTTCATTGATGATAAAATCCATCTTGCAGCAAAAGTGAGTGTCACCAGAGCAGAATATGGTGTACCGCCAAATGTATATACGGATCTAGACTTTCCTGTGTGGAATGCATACGCTCGTATAGACCGTAAAGATCTAAACAGTTTCTATCTCTATAGTGACTATGATAGAGATGACCTGCTGTTGAGCGTCCGAGCCTATTATGATGATTATGAGGATATCTATAAAATATATAATGAACCTGAGTATCAAACAAGCTGGCCAGCAGTTACGTACGATGATGCGCGTTTGGGTACAGTGATCAAGGGTATTAAAACGCAATATAACCATACCAGTACCTTCATCTTTCAAGCAGAAGAAAATGAACATATCAGACGCGGGGGTGACCTTAATACAACCAAGTCCCAAGTCGATACTTTTAAACTAAGTTTTTTACATCTATGGAAGTTAAATACCCTATGGCAATTAGAGGGTGGGATGTCTGCTGCACTGATGCAGACAAAAAAATCTGCAGAAGCCAGTGCAACAGAACCTCCTGATGATAAAAACACATTAGATGCCCAGGTTAAGGTCATATATACAGGGGATCAGAATATACTGTATGGGAGTATAGCAAAGAAGAGTCGTATGCCAACTATGTCCGAGATGTTCACCTTTTTTCCATGGGACAATGCCAATCCTGACCTCAAACCAGAAAAAAGCATGCAGTATACACTTGGGTATCAACATGATCTTTCCGAGAAAATGCTTCTCGATCTATCACTCTATTATTACGATATAGATGATCTTATCGTCTATCGTGACAGTGGCTATATTAATCTTGAGAACGCAGAACATTATGGTGCAGAACTTCGTGTAAACAGTACTTACTTCGATAAAAATCATGTACGTTTTTCTTATGCTTATACCCATACGCGTGACAGTGAAGGTGAAGCTTTGGAATTTATCCCTTTGCATCAATTCAGGATAGAGGACACGTTTAGTATTAGTGAAAAATGGAAAGCGTATCTGGGTTATCAGTATATAGGTTCCAGGTACAGCCCTAATTCAGCTACGTATAGCGATGAACAGATAAAACTAGACACATATCATCTTGTAGACACTCAAATTGCCTATCAAGTTTCTAACTCAACACAGTGTAGAGCCGGTATTAAAAACATGCTTGATGAATCCTATGAATGGAGATATGGTTATCCGTCAGAAGGACGTTCGTATTATCTTTCTTTAGAGTGGAAGCTTTAATACATATTAGTCATTTAAATTTTTATCTTGATACATATTTCTATCGGCAATTACTATAAGCTGGTTAAAATTGTACCCGTCATCAGGAAAGTAAGCACAGCCTATACTCATATTAATCTCATCCTCTTCTTTACCATTGATACAAGTAGCAGGAAAAACCGATTTTATCTTAGTGACAATGTCAACAATTTGATTATTATCTGCCATATCTATAAAGATATCATATTTATGTCACATTTTTAAAATTCAATATGACATAAATATTACATCTTTTATACTATACTTCATGCATGAAAGTATTAATAATAGAAGATAATGTCCAACTAAACATCGCCATTACTGAATTTTGTAAGATCAAAACATTTGATACAGTGTCTGTAAAAGATGGTTTAAACGCCATTGAGCAGATAGACAGCGAGCATTTTGATCTCTATATCATTGATATCAATATTCCTGATATTAATGGGTTAGACCTACTCAAGCACATTAGAAAAACAGACCTGGATACACCCATTATCATCATCACTGCATCTCTGGAGATACAAAATTTTGCTACAGCCTTTGAAAATGGTTGCAGTGAATACATCAAAAAACCATTCCATTTAAAAGA
>JAPHUJ010000108.1 GCA_026193735.1 Sulfurovum sp. | reverse complement strand
TGAGCCTGGACACAAAGGTAGTCACACAAAAGAAAAAAACATAAAACAACAGCACTAGAACTCACTTTCTTCCTTTTTTTCTTTTCTTCTATTCCTGCGATGGAGTTAAAGACGTAAAATATCTGTCCCCCACGACGCATCTCTCGGAGTATCGCTTCTTTAATAACTTTATCATCATAACTCTTCACAAAAGTACGTACACCTTGGCGTTCTGTAGGAGGGGTAAGAATTTCAGAAAAAGATTTTACATCAGACAGTGCAAGGTTCAATGATCTAGGTATAGGTGTTGCAGACATAGAGAGTAGATGTACATCGATAGCTATCTCTTTAAGCGCCTCTTTTTGCTTGACCCCAAACTTATGCTCTTCATCGATGATGACAAGAGCAAGGTTTTTAAACTTGGCCTTGAGCAGGGCATGGGTTCCTACCACGACATCTATGGTTCCTTCTTCCAGTCCTCTGAGCGTTGCATTTTTCTCTTTGGTGGTGGAAAACCTGTCTAATTTTGCCACTCTAATATTATGTCCGTAAAAACGTTCTTTGAGACTTTTATAATGTTGGGAACTGAGCAGTGTTGTAGGGGCTATCATCATAGCTTGATATCCATTTTTGACTGCAACGAACATCCCATTCATAGCCACTTCTGTTTTTCCAAATCCTACATCTGCAGAGAGCAGTCTGTCCATCATTTTACCAGAGCTCATATCATCCAACATATCGTTGATGGCACGTTCCTGGTCTTCTGTGTGTACAAAGCCAGCCTCAGACATAAAGATGGCATGCTCTTCCATGTTTCTTTTGAGTTTGATGCCCTTTTTCAAATGACGTTGGGCTGAGAGATTAATGATCTGTGAAGCAATGGCAAAAAGTTTCTCTTTAACTTTGGCTTTGAGCTTCTTAAAGCTTGCTTTTCCCAATCGGTCAAGTATAGGCAATGCTCCACCTTCAGCCACATAACGGTCTATGACTTCAAGGTTCGAGACAGGAATGAGCAAAGAGTCTTCATTCTGGTAAAATATCACTACAAATTCACTGGTGGCCCCAAGTACATCCCGTTTTTCTATGCCCTTAAAAATACCTACTCCGTAATTCTCATGGACCACATAGTCACCGGGATTAAGCTCATCAAGTATGATAGTGGCTTTCTTCACTTTTTTACGTTTTATGGGTTTGTTGAGTGAGAGTATGAGTCTGTCTTCCCCCAAAAGATTGACTATGCCTTCTTGATAGACAAACTCTATATTTTCAAAAGAGCCTAGTTCAGATCCTCTCACTACACTCTCATTTTTGGCGATAATAGTGATTTTTTTATCTTTGTGGGACTCTAAAAGTTTATTGGGACTCACTACTTCAAGGTCACGATATTTATGTCCTTCCGGAATAGCCGGTAGTAAAAATGACTTTCTAGGTACAAGCGGTTCATCCAGCTCATATACTTCTTTCAGTTCATCATCCAAAGTAGACGCCCATACCCCGTCAAAAATACTTAAAGCACTTTCTCCCAAATCATCAAGGTGCCATAACCCAAGTGAATCTATATCTTTGACAAAAGTATCATACGTACTTCGTTCTGTTCTGTTTTTAAGTGCTTCGTGTTGGGTTTTATTTAATGCTAAAAAGGCTGGTGTAAAGGTCAAAGACTCCAACTCATCACTTTGGCGTTTTTGCGTCCCCTCATCATAATGCTGTATCGTCTCAACCTCTTCATCAAACAAAGAGATACGGTAAGGTTTTTCTGCATCTATAGGATAAATATCTATGATATCCCCTCGAAAAGAGACTTCTCCACGGCTAGCTGCAATGTCAGTAAAATGATATCCCCAATGATACAAGGTATCCTTGAGTTCTTGTAAGTTTAGTGTATCACCAAATTCTATGGACCGGGAAGCAAACAGTTCAGCTTTTGGAAAAGGGATCAATAGAGTTCTTACTGGCGAGACAAGTACCTTTTTCTTTGTACTCGCATGGAAAGAAGCCAACTGTATAAACAACAACTGCACATCTTCACTATACGCACGCAGGTCTTCCCCTACACTCACACGAAGGTCCGGTAAAACAAAGGTGTCAAACCCAAGTAAAATACTCACATCACGTATTTGTATCGCTTCTTTGTCATCTTTACATATAAGTAGCTTTTCTTCTTTTAGCTCTTCGAGGTATTCGTAAATATTACTTTGGTACATTGATTTCCTTGTTATAACGCATTTGAGCAAAGCCCAAAAAGCTACGTTGTCACCGTCCATACCCCAAGGGCATTTCCGTTGGGCACTTCAGCAGTTCGATCATGGGACTAGTCACATCTCTATTTGCTGTTTTAAAAATTCTTCTACGACATAAAATGAACCAAACACCAGGTACTGTTCATCTTTGTCCATCCTATTCTCAAAATAGCCATAGTCAATGCCTACTTTTTTCAGTGCCTTTTCTATCTCACTTAAGGTCGTTGCCCTTTGTGAATGAATAGGGATTATCTCTACACGTTTCACTTTAGGCTTCAGTATCTCTAACACAGCTTCATAATCTTTATCGTCAAGGCTGTTATAAATGAGCACCACTTTATCATCTAATGCTTTTTCTATGGCTTTTGCTGCTAAAGGGTTATGTCCTACATCGACGCGGATATTTTCTGTAAGCCTATAGAAACGTCCAAAGAGTTCCAGTGAAAGCAGATCATTTACATCGTAAGAGATCTCTAAAATATCTAAGGCTTGTAGTGCCACAGAAGCATTATCTATCAGATAATTTCCCCAGGATCTCTCTTGTGCAATAACTTTCAGCTCCGTCATCCTCTGGCTTGAGACTTTAGTCAAATACAGTTTTGCACCTTTCTCATCCGCTATATTTCTAGCGACTTCACGTACCTCATCATACATTTGTGGTGCCAACAATACTTGATCTTGTATGCTTCTTATCTTCGTGCCGGCTATCTCTTCAATGCTTTCACCTAAAAAAGCCTGATGGTCTATGCCTATAGGCGTGATGACAGAAAGTGCTTTATCACAGACATTCGTAGCATCAAATTCTCCACCCAATCCTGCTTCCAAGACCATCAGATCACACTTTTCAAATACAACAAAAGCTAAAAGTGTCGTGTACTCGAAGTAGCTCAAACTTTTACTCATTTCAGCACCAAGGATTGTAAAAAGTTTTTGATGTGCCGCGTCAAGTACTTCATCAGAACTGTCACTTCCGTTCAGCCAAATACGTTCATTGAACTTTAAGATGTGAGGAGAAGAGAAGTGACCCACAATGAGACCACTTTTATGTGCCAAATGTGCGATCATACGCCCAGTTGAGCCTTTCCCATTGGTTCCTATAATATGTACTGTCCTTGACTGCCTGATATACGGTTTCAACATCCCATAAGCAATATGCACACGCTCATGATCTATCTCTTTATAATACAAAGGTTTATCATCAAGAAAAATATTGAAGTCAGGTATCATTCATTCTCTTTTAACATCCCTTTAGCACTTGCATAGGCTAAAAATTCATCCAACGTTTTTTCCAATCCTTTACGTATAGCTTCCGTTCTAAGGACTGAAGAAGTGAGTGCACTTGCCTGAATATCTGTTTCAACAATACTCGAAATATTTTTCTCTATCTTGCCTTCTTTGGTTATCATGTCAAACTTCACGCTGACATTTACACGGTAGCGCGTTACATAACCGTCTTTATATGCAAGCGGTGTAAACGTACTTCCTGCATAGGAGATCCGGATCTGATTCTGTGCCTGTTCTTTAGGTACACGATGTCCTTTAAAACGTGTGTATACTAAACGATTCATCTCATCTTTGAGAAAAGGTGCATTTTCAGGTTCTGCTCTATCGACCAATACTTCCACATATACTGTATCTGAAAAAATATGTTTGATCATATGAGAAGAGGGTTTATATCCGCAAGCACTTACAAAGAGTACCATACTGATAGTCATCCAAAATTTTAAAATAGTATTCATATTTCCCTCTCTTTCCACGATCTTTAACTCGGTTTTACAGCCAAGTTGACCAATTTATTTGGCACAACAATTTCTTTGACGATACTCATACCCTCAAGCCATTTAGCTCCCGCTTCTTTTGCGGCAGCTAAAATCTCATCTTGTGTGGCAGATGGGCTCATCTCGATTTCAGTACGCTTTTTACCACCTATCATCACCACATATAAAACACTCTCTTGGACAAAAACCTCTTCTTTTACTTCGAGAACAGCCTGTAGGTTTTTACGTTCAAACAATACTTCACTCAGCTCCGTCGCTACATGAGGAATGATAGGTTCAAGAAGGTTCAGCATAATGTACATTCCCTCGGACCACACAGCCCCATCATCTTGTTTATCTAAGGCATTCAGTGCTTCCATACAGGCTGCGATGAGTGTATTGAAAGCAAAGGTCTTCTCATATACATCAGATGATTTTTGTAATGCTTCATACACCTTTACACGTGCAAGTTTGGACTCTTTACCCAGGCTTCCCTGATCGATGTCAGGCAAAGTGTTTTGAGTTACTTTATCTTTTCTGTCATACAGTTTCTTAATGAACCTGAACGCACCTTCAACCGCTGAGTCATTCCACTCAAGTTCTTTAGCCGGTGGTGCTGCAAATAGTGTAAAGAGTCTAGCTGTATCTGCACCATACTTTTCAACCAGTGCATCGGGATCAACCGTATTACCCTTAGATTTACTCATCTTCGCACCGTCCATCAATACCATACCTTGCGTAAGCAGATTCTCAAAAGGTTCATCTATATCATGATACCCGAGATCACGAAGTACTTTTGTGAAGAAACGTGCATAAAGCAGGTGTAAGATGGCATGTTCTATCCCACCGATGTACTGGTCAACACCCAGCCAATAGTTCGCCTCTTCTTTGTCTATACCTGTTGTTTCCCATTTTTTAGGATTAGTTGCATAACGGAACTGATACCAGCTAGACTGTACAAAAGTATCCAGTGTATCTGTCTCACGAATAGCATCTTCACCACACTTAGGGCAAGCACAGTTTTTCCATGTAGGGTGATTTTCAAGAGGATTCCCTTCACCTGTGATCTCTACATCTTCTGGCAGAGCAATAGGAAGATTTTCTATCTTTTCAGGTACAAGCCCACAGCTTTTACAGTGGACAAAAGGTATAGGTGCACCCCAATAACGCTGACGGCTCACACCCCAGTTTCTTAACTTAAAGTTAGTTGTACCTTTACCAAATCCTGTCTCTTCAAACATAGCAATGATCTTAGCCTTGGCTTGGTAATTACCCAACCCTGTAAATGCTGCTGAATCAATAAGTTCCCCTTCAAGCGTGTAAGGAAGCTCTTCCCCTCCACTAATGACTCTTTTAATAGGAAGCTCATATTTGCTCGCAAACTCAAAGTCCCTCTCATCATGCGCAGGTACAGCCATGACCGCACCTCCACCATAAGAAGCAAGTACAAAATTCGCTGTCCATACCGGTATCTCTTCATTGGTCAATGGATGAATTACCGTAAGACCCAGTGCATACCCTTCTTTATCTGCCTGTGCTCTTTCACGTTCTGTCATATTGGCTATATGTGTGATCTTTTGGGCGACATCTTCATCAAGCTGACCATGCTCTAGAAGATACTTGGTGATAGGATGCTCTGCAGCAAGTGCCGAATACGTTACTCCGTAAATGGTATCTGGACGTGTTGTAAAGACTGTGTATTTGTCAAAATTCCCACCAAGCTTTGCTTTACTGGCTTCACTTAGTTCAAAGTCAAACTCAAGTCCTTGTGATTTTCCTATCCAGTTACTCTGCATCGTTATGACCTGATTGGGCCATTTTCCTTCAAGCAACTTTAGATCATCCAATAATTCATCTGCATATTTAATGATATCCAGATAATATCCAGGCATTTCTTTGAGTTGTACTTCATTGTCACAACGCCAACAACATCCCTCTTCTACCTGCTCATTAGCAAGAACCGTATGACAATCCTCACACCAGTTTACAGTGGTAGACTCACGGTAAAGAAGCTTCTCTTCAAACATCTTGATGATAAACTCTTGTTCCCACTTCGTGTAAAGTTCATCACAGGTAGCAAATTCTCTGGTTTTAGAAAATGAAAGACCAAGCGCATTTAACTCTTTTCTCATATAATCAATGTTCGAGTATGTCCAATCTTTAGGATGACGTCCATGTTTGATGGCTGCATTCTCGGCAGGCATACCAAAAGCATCCCAACCGATAGGATGAAGTACATTAAAGTTCTGTTTTCTGTAGTAACGCGCAAATGCATCACCAATGGCGTAGTTACGCACATGACCCATATGTAAACGACCACTTGGAAATGGGAACATACTTAAAATATATTTTTTCTTTCTTGTTAAGGCATCATCCGGCTCAAAAGCCTTTTCATCATCCCATTTATTTTGCCATTTGGCTTCAATCTCACTTGGATTGTAACTCATCATTATCTCGCTTATTTTGTGATTATTTAATTGAAAAGATTATATCTAATCTGGGGTTAGGGGTAGTTGTATCTAATAGTACGTATATCCAGTTCATCATTCCAGTGTCAAGTCCGAGGATGACAAGAGATAGATAAACTTATCTACTGAAAGGTATTACACTGCCTAATGTCACCAGAGTTCAGCCCACGTCTAAACCACTCTACGCGCTGCTTTGCACTCCCGTGTGTAAAGGCATCAGGTCTGACATAGCCCTGTGATTTACGTTGAAGTGTATCATCACCGATAGCACTCGCTGCCCTTAACGCTTCTTCAACATCTCCAGGCTCTAAAATATCAAAATCTTTATGTGCATGATAAGCCCAAGCTCCGGCATAACAGTCAGCTTGGAGTTCTACTTTGACCTGTAAAGCATTAGACTTTGCACTATTACACCAGCTTTGTTTTGCTTTTTGTACTTTGGCAAGTGTCCCTTGCAGGTTTTGAATATGGTGTCCTATCTCATGTGCAAGTACATACGCCTGTGCAAAATCGCCTGGTGCATTATGATTATTTGCCAATTCATCAAAAAAGCCCAGATCAAGATAGACTTTTTGATCTGCAGGACAATAAAAAGGTCCCATCTGTGCAGAAGCATAACCACATCCACTTTGTGTCGACCCTCGGTAAAGTACCATTATGGGTTCCCTGTAGCCACGTAACTCTTTTTTCCATATATCTTCTGTACTTGCCAGGACGGTAGAAATAAAAGCTGCATTTTTATCATCTTGAGCTTGATTGACAGGTGCACTAGAGCTACCTCCTATACCGACCAGTGAGAGTGGATTAAATCCGGCAAAATATGCAGCAATCCCCAAACCGATGATCACCCAACCCAATTTCGTTCTGAGTAACGGTTTGATGATAGGCCATATCACCATGATAGTCCCCATAGATGGCATGCCGCGTCTAGTACCGTCTGATGTAGCTCTTCTATCATCTACATTTGAACTTTTTCTGCCATCTTTCCATTTCATAGGATTGCCTTTTAAATTCTATATTATGCTGTCAATTATACCAATCAAAAGTAAAATTTAACTACAATAATAGCAATAAACCCAAGGAGTCTATTTGTCTTTAGCTTTAGCAAGAAAATACCGTCCTGCCACCTTTGATGACCTCATAGGACAAGAATCAGTATCCCAAACACTCTCACTTGCACTTGATGGCAACAGGCTCTCTCATGCCTACCTTTTTTCAGGACTTAGAGGAAGCGGAAAAACATCTACCGCACGTATCTTTGCTAAAGCTTTACTCTGTGAGAAAGGCGCTACATCTCATCCTTGCGGTACCTGTGGACATTGTCTTATGGCAAGTGAAAGCAGCCACATGGACATCATCGAAATGGATGCAGCTTCCAACCGGGGTATAGATGATATCAAAGATCTCATAGAGCACACCAAATACAAACCAAGTTCCGCACGTTACAAGATCTTCATCATCGATGAAGTACATATGCTCACCAATCAGGCTTTTAATGCCTTGCTTAAAACCCTTGAAGAACCACCGGACTTCGTGAAGTTCATTTTGGCAACAACG
>JAPHUJ010000176.1 GCA_026193735.1 Sulfurovum sp. | reverse complement strand
CATTCTCATAACTTACCTCACCATCAAACCCTCTGGTTTTAAGCACTTTTCCTACAGAGTGTTCCATCGCAGCAGGTGCTAAAAACTGTCCTTTTTTGATGTTTACTACAGCAGACGTTTTAGCTGCTGCCACAAGCAGGTCAGTTTGACGACATAAAAACGCAGGTATTTGAAGCACATCTGCTACTTCAGCCACTGCTGCAGGTTGCGTATAGTCATGCACATCGGTTAAGATCTTATAACCGAACTGCTCTTTGACTTCTTGAAGCATCTTGAGACCTTCATCCAGACCGGGACCTCTAAAAGAGTCAAGGCTTGTACGATTGGCTTTGTCAAAACTCGCTTTAAAATAAAAATCTTTAGTACAGTCATCATGGTACTTACCCAAAGACTCTGCGATACGCATAACAGCATCCCGACTTTCAAGAACACAAGGTCCAGCTATTAAAATCATTTTAGTCCTTTAGGCAGAGCCACTAACAGCCCTGATAATATAACTAGGATTATACCCAAAACTGTCCAAATATCAGGTATAGGGTCGCCCAACATTACGCCGATCAGTATGGCAAAGACAATATTACTGTAACTAATTGTACCAACTATGCCTGCCTTTGTAAGCTCATACGCTTTTGTCATCAAAAGTTGAGAGATGGTTGCAAAGATGCCGACTGCTGTGACATACCCCCACTCTATGCCTTGTGGCATTACAAATGCAGCAAACATCCAGTCAAAGTCCTCTGAAACATTTACATAAGGCGTAAGTAGCATCAAGATCAGCGGTGCTACGGTTCCTACTCCCATAAATGACATCACAATAGTGCGGGTATCGTAGTACTTTCTGAGTTCTCGTATGGAAGTATATGCCAGCGCTGCACCTATGCCTGAAAAAATACCCAGTATGTCATATTTATCAAACGTACCGCCCTGAGGTTGTGCCACCAATACAATTCCTACAAATCCTATGATAATGGCAAGTAAAGCACTTCTATGTAACTTCTCATTTAAAAACAGGTACGCAAATATAGCCACAAATATCGGTGATGTTTTATTGTATGTAACTGCTTCACCAAGAGGTATATATGCCATAATATAAAAGTATGCCAAAAGTGCTGCAAAGCCCATAGAACCACGGAAAAGAAGTAAAAATGGTTTACCTCCTGTCTGTTTTAATGGTACTCTGTAAATGGCAAGTCCTACAAGAATGACGCCAAATATATTTCTGAAAAATGTGACTTCAACAGGAGGAAGTACTTGGCTCACCACTTTGGCAAAACCACCCATAGCTGCAAAGCTGAGTGAAGCCAATAACATAAAAAGGATACCTCTATCCATATTTTTAATCATTTTTCTCAAAGGATTATCCCCATTTTTCTAAAGAATTTTTTTGCATATGCAAAACCGTACTTGCTAATTTTGTGGAAGTGTAGCATAATACGCAGTATGAATGAAACAGAATTTTATACAAACCTTTTAGCCCTTCCCAATGGTGCGAATGATGTACGTTATCTTGGGAAACGATACTTACTGAGAAAAGAGACATTACTTGAAGGCAAACTCCTCAAAGTCTATGCGGAAGAATTAGGAGGAATTGACATTGTCAGCGGAAATTACTACCCTACGATGAAGGGTGGGATGTTAAAACCTTGTGAAATGTCGGATAAAAAAGTCATTGACTTTATTTTACATGCTACGGCTATTTAACTCTTATAAGCTTAGCATCGCCATAAAATAAGATATCTTTGATCACAGATTTAGTGATAAATCCATCTTTGGCAATAGCAAGTAAAATATCACCTTTTTTCTTTCTGAAATTTTTTTGATGAATGAGCGCTTTGACATAAAGATCTGCACCCTCACCTAAATCTTTTTTATATACTGCTACTTGAGTATCATCAGGGACTGTTATCTGAACTTCACCATTTTGTTTTTCAAGTCCTACAGCGTTAGATATGTATGTTTTACCTTTTTTTTTCACAGCAGTGCCTAAGTTAAAATAAAGTGTCAACAAGTCATCTTTGGCATAAAATTTAAGTTTCTCAGTACGGTCTTTTACCAACTTGCCTTTGAGCCATTTTCTAACTCTTTTTGTAACATACTTGCCCTTGTGATCTATATGATATTCTTTACTTGTTCTTTTATCTTTCTTTTGACTTATCATCTCATAAAAATCACTGATCATCAGTCCATTTTCCATATGTCCCTTTGAAGTATAATGGTCAGATTGTCCACTCAAAAGTACTTTTGCCAGTCCTGCTAACGTTACTTTTGTAGCAATCTCATAGGTTTTATGATTCTGTGTAAGTGTGTTTTCAATCATTCCTACTGTACCGAATATCCCAAAGGTTGCTTTGTAGTTTAACTCTGTCACCTTAGCCGAAGCAAAACTTCCTAAAAGTAAAAATAAGCCACTGGCTATAATAAGTTTTCTTATCACATCAATCCCTTTCTATTCTCAATTTATATCAAATTCTACTATAATT
>JAPHUJ010000077.1 GCA_026193735.1 Sulfurovum sp. | reverse complement strand
TAAAATACTTACGCTATAGACGTGATTTGATAGGACTTGATATGAAATGATACGAAATGGAAAAAGAGATACTGCACAAATCCCCCTCTCCCGGCCACCTATTTTATACAATCCAATCTAAATACCAGTCCAACGTACCTTTGAGAGACTTTTGATCATTATAGCTTATTAGTGCACTTGAAAAATATTTTGTTTTTTAACAGGTTCAAAACTTGCACCAAAACCAATGCGTTGTTGTATACCGCCACGGGCAGTGAGATCAACGATGACACCCAGTGCTTCAACGTTGACATTCGTTTGTATCATGTCAAATATTTCATAAGCAATATTTTCAGCATTAATCGTGACCGCTCGTAGTGAGGTAATATACTTTTTAAAATCAACAAGGTTAAAACTTTCACCTTTGCTGATGAAATTAACATAAAGTGTTCCTCTGTAAGGTTGACCGCTTTGGGCTAAAAAAAGTAATTCTGGAGACATGTATTCTATTTTAGTGCCTTCTTTGGCATCTACTTTTCTAAATTCCATTATTTATCCTATGCGTTGCGGGTTGATGTTTCTGTTCATAAATCTGTATTGTTCGATCTCTTCATACTTTGCTTCACCATTGCTGAAACTAAAAGTAGGGTGTATACTGATATTCCCGCGAGGGTAAAACAACCCCACGACTTCCAAATATTTTGGCGACATGAGCTGGACCAGATCTTTACCTATCTTATTGACCACATCTTCATGGAATTCTCCACTGTTCATAAAACTAAAGAGGTAAAGTTTCAAGGATTTACTTTCGACCATATTTATATCTGGAATATAGTTAATGATAAGTGTGCCAAAGTCAGGCTGATGAGTTTTGGGACATAAAGAGGTAAATTCATCAGCATTGAGCGTGACCCAGTAGTCTCGCTCAGGGTGTACATTTTCAAAGGTTTCCAGCAGCTCAGGAGCATATTCGTATTTATATTCAGTCTGTCCAGAACCTAGTTGGGTGACTTCTGCTGCTCTTTTCTTTTGGTACGCTTTGGGGTCTGTTGTTTCTGGCATGTACACTCCTTGCATTGCATATAGAAATCTTATGCATTTAACTTTACTTGTCAATTCTTGGGTATCTATCGAATATGCCACATATGAACAAGAATAGGTCAAATTGTAACATAAGAGCCCTTTGCTTCTTTCCTTTTAATTCTTTCCAAAATACTTGCTATAATAATATACTTTTATACACAAGGATTTTAGTATGTCAGAAAATATAGGAAAACTAGTATTGCGCCTAATGCTTGGAGGAATGATGCTTTTTCATGGCATTGATAAAGCTTTACATGGTATCACATTCATTAAGGGGTTAGTGAAGGCGCATGGGATACCTGAAGTGTTGGCGTATGGCGTCTATGCGGGAGAGATATTTGCACCTCTTTTTTTGATTTTAGGGTGGAAAAGTCGGTTTTGGGCAGGAGTGGTGGTTCTAAACATGGCAGTAGCTATTTACCTGACACAGGCGGGAGCATTATTTAAACTGGGTGCACATGGCGCCTGGGCAGTAGAATTATCAATGCTTTATATGTTAAGCGCACTGGCTATTGTGCTCTTGGGTTCTGGAAAATATGCCATAATGAGAGACTAGTACATCAAAATTACACATTGTTTCCGTATAGTATTAAAAAATTAAAGGTAAACAATGAAAAAAATAGTATTGTTGCTATTGACTCTGGCGATGACATTTGTTGTCGCAGAAGAGTTGAAGCCATGGACAAGTAAATTAAAAGATTTAACGCCATTTGAAAAGCATGTAATTGTAGATAAAGGTACGGAACGTGCCTTTTCAGGGGAGTATGTAGATACAAAAGAAGATGGTACCTACACCTGTAAAGTGTGCGGTGCACCACTGTATAGATCAAGTGACAAATTTGACTCTCATTGCGGATGGCCAAGTTTTGATGATGCTATTCCCGGGGCCATCAAAGAAGTACCAGATGCCGATGGCAGACGTACTGAAATCGTATGTGCCAATTGTGGAGCACACATGGGACATGTCTTCAAAGGGGAGGGACTTACCTCTAAAAATATACGTCATTGCGTGAACTCTGTTTCCCTTAATTTTCAAAAAAAGAAAGCCCGGGAACTAACCTTCAAAACAGCCTATTTTGCAGGCGGGTGTTTTTGGGGTGTGGAATATTATCTTGAAAAAATAAATGGGGTAAAAGAAGTGACCTCCGGTTTTATGGGGGGTCATTTGAAAAATCCAGGCTATTATGATGTCGTGCGCAAAGATACGGGACATTTGGAAACCGTAGAAGTGGTGTATGACCCTGCTAAAGTCTCTTATGAAACCTTGGCGAAAACTTTTTTTGAGATACATGATCCTACCCAAGTCGATGGGCAAGGACCGGATATAGGAAGTCAATACCTCTCCGCTGTCTTTGTCAGCAATAAAGAAGAACGTGAAACCATTGAGAGATTGATAAAAGTATTGGAAGACAAAGGGTTAAAAATAGCTACGAAAATCCTGCCAAAAGCACCTTTTTACCAGGCAGAGGAGTATCACCAGGACTACTATGAGCACAAAGGATCAAAGCCTTATTGTCATAGAAGGGTAAAGAGGTTTTAAGCACCTTATTTGGTGTTTATCATCCATAGTGAAAAGACATTGAGGTAGTTCCAAAAGCTTTGTATGTTTT
>JAPHUJ010000144.1 GCA_026193735.1 Sulfurovum sp. | reverse complement strand
TGGACCCGGAGGTCGAAGTTCTATTTCCAAGCCTTTTGAACAAAAAGATCTGGATGTTCTCAAATCTTCAGTTTTCACACTTGAAGCGATATCACCTGTAGAAAATACGGCTATGACCATTATTTACAAAGATCAAAACTATATAACAAATATTAGAGGGGTTGATACTGATTATTTTATTGTGCAGGATTTGCATATGCAAACAGGTCGAATATTTGAAAAAAGTGAATTAAGATCAGGTCAAAGTGTTTGTATCCTTGGAAAAACGGTGATCGAAAATCTCTTTTCTTCAGGTGAAAATCCTGTGGGTGAAAAGATAAGACTTGAAAAATTTTCTTGTGAGATCATAGGTGTCTTGGAAGAAAAAGGAGCTGATACTTTTGGTAGGGATCGAGATGACCTTATACTTGTACCTATTAAAATGTTTCAGCGACGTATTAGCGGCAATAAGGATATTCATCTTATGATGGCATCCATTAAAAAAAATCAACTTTTAGAAGAAGGAAAACTACAAATAGAACAGGTGCTCAAAGAATCACGGCATATAAAAGCTCAGGAAGAAGCTGATTTTTCTATTCGCAGTATGACATCCTTGCTTGATACGATCACTCAGATCACTGATGTACTTACAATCATGCTTGGGGCTGTTGCAGCTATTTCTTTGATTGTAGGAGGCGTGGGTATTATGAATATAATGCTTGTTTCCGTGACAGAACGTACTCGGGAGATCGGTATCCGTATGGCAGTGGGAGCGATGGGAAAAGACATTTTAATACAATTTCTTATCGAGTCTGTTGTACTTTCTGTATTGGGCGGAATTGTTGGTATTTTACTAGGCATGGCAATCACTTTCGCTGTTGTAAAAGGTTTAGATATTGTGTTGGTGCTTGATACCACTATTATGATATTCTCTTTACTTTTCTCCATGTTCATCGGTATCGTTTTTGGTATCATTCCTGCACGAAAAGCTGCCAATATGAATCCTATAGAGGCATTGCGATATGAATAAAGAAATAGAGGGATAGAAGAAAATAAAAAATTATTCTTTGCCTTTTTTTATTATTGCTTATTTACATTATTTTGGGACCATATTGTACACTTTTGGGTGGCTTTAATCATACGGTTCTAAAAGCTATCAGTTCATATAGAGTTAATGTACTTACGATAGAATCACATACTTTAAAATAAGATAAACAGGGATAAATATGCATCATAAATTAGAAGATCTTATGAGAAAGATGGGAGCGTTTATAGCTGACAACCCTTTAAAAGTTATAGTAGTCGTTTTAATACTCTTAGCTTTTCCTCTCTCTCATGTGCCACAGATAAAGATGGACACTTCTACTGAGGGATTCATGCATGATGATGATCCTGTACTATTGGAATATAATGCATTTCGTGCACAGTTCGGACGTGATGAACGTGTTGTTATTGCACTGAAAAGTGATGACATTTTTACACTAAAGTTTCTTGAAACACTTAAATCAATGCATGAGGAGATAGAATCAAACGTACCTTTTGTTGATGATATTACGTCACTTTACAACGTAAGAAACACCAGAGGTGATGAAGATAAACTTATTACTGATGATCTGTTAGAACCTTTTCCTACTACCCAAGAAGAAGTTGATGCCATTAAACAACGTGCGCTTGAGTCACACTTTTATAAAGATCTTTTTATAAGTACAGATGGAAAGATGACTACGATAATCATAGAAACCGATGCATATTCTCACGAAGGAGAGAAAAAGGTATCAGATGTAGATGCATTTGATGAAGGTTTTGGTGATGAGGCGGAAACTGAAACGGGGATCCAAGAAGAAAAAGGTCAAAAGAGAGCATTTTTAACAGATAAAGAAAATACACAACTCGTTGCAGCCGTGTTAGTTATAGCTGACAAATACAAACAAGAAGGCATAGAGATTTATGTGGCTGGTTCCCCTTCCGTTAACCATGCACTAAAATCTCAAATGCAAGCAGATATGCAAAAGTTTATGCGTATTACATTTCTCATTATCCTTGTGTTCTTGTTTGTGATGTTTAGACGTGCTTCCGCTGTGTTTTATCCGCTTATTGTAATCATCCTTTCTTTACTTGCAACTGTGGGAACCATGGCATGGAGCGGTGTAGCATTTAAACTTCCTACACAGATAGTTCCATCACTCCTTCTGGCGGTGAGTATCGGTGCAACGGTACACATACTTTCCATCTTTTTTGACAAGTTCAATACTATTGGAGATAAGAAAGAAGCACTCAAATATACGTTAGGGCACTCTGGACTTGCAATCGCAATGACATCTATCACAACTGCCATAGGGGTAGGATCCTTTTCCGGTTCACAAGTAGCGCCTATTTCAGACTTAGGTCTGTTTGCTTCATTGGGGGTGATGATATCATTATTTTTAACACTTACTCTACTGCCTGCACTTTTGAGCATCACTAAGTTAAAACAAAAAGTGAAAACGCAGCCGGGTTGGTTGGATATGTTTATGAAAAGACTTTCTGTTATTCCTATAAAACATTATAAAAGCATCATACTATTCAGTATGATATTGGTTGTAGTAGCTTTGCTTACAGCAACAAAGATAGAGCTTTCGCATAATCCACTGAAATGGTTTCAACCAGACAGCTATGACCGTATCTCTACCGAAGTGATAGATGAAAAACTGAATGGATCAGTAACCATTGAACTCATTATAGATACAAAAAAAGAGAATGGCTGGAATGACCCTGTCCGACTTAAAAAACTGAATACACTATCTTCAGAGATGGAACAGTATGTCGATAACTATACACACATAGGAAAAGTGGTTTCCCTTGCAACTATAGTAAATGAAACAAATAGAGCTTTACATGAAAATAAAGAAGAATATTATACTATCCCTGAGAATGCTGATCTGGTCTCTCAAGAGTTGCTTCTCTTTGAAAATTCCGGCTCTGATGATCTTGAAGATGTGGTAGACAGCCAGTTTTCTAAAGCACGTATCAGTATTAAACTTCCATGGACAGATGCAGTACGCGCTACTGAAGTATTAGGATATGTAAAAGATGTGGCAACAAAAACTTTTCCGGATGATACGGTTTTGACCACAGGGATGATTCCCTTACTTATCAATACTTTTTCTCATGCAGTGAGTTCATCGGTTATAAGTTATTTTATTGCTTTTGTCGGTATCACTTTTATGATGATACTTATTTTGGGTTCCGTACGTATAGGACTCATAAGTATGATTCCAAATCTTGCACCGATCATTTTGGGATTATTACTGATGTATTATGCACATATACCACTGGATATGTTTACACTACTTATCGGTTCCATTGCGATAGGGCTTGCCGTAGATGACACTATCCATTTTCTCCACAATTTTAGAAGATACTATCTGGAGAGTGGAGATAGTGCCAAAGCCATAGAACAGACATTCTTCACTACAGGTAAAGCAATGGTGATCACTACGATCGTGTTGTCATTGGGTTTTTACGCATACATGTTCGCAAATATGATCTCGGTACAGAACTTTGGATTGCTGACCGGTTCGGTAATAATATTGGCACTTCTAGCTGACCTGTTACTTGCACCTGCACTCATGATAGTAGTTGCTAAACGTGGCTGGATAAAATAAACAAAGGAAAACAGATGAATACAAAAAAACTATTACTTGCTTTTACATTAGGATTTTCACTGGTAACTACAAATCTTTTAGCAGATGATGCAAACGCAAGAGCCATTATGGAAAAAGTGGATGCCAGAGATGATGGTAAAACACTTGAGCAGGATATGCTTATGATTCTTATAGATAAAAATGGTAAAAAAAGAAATAGAGACATTAAGTCTTATGGAAAAGATTTTGGAGAGGATGAACATCGTATTATGTTCTTTAAAAGCCCTGCAGATGTAAAAAACACGGCATTTTTGACGTATGATTATGATGATGCAAGTAAAGATGATGATCAGTGGCTCTATCTCCCTGCGCTTAAAAAGGTAAAACGTATCCCTACTTCAGATAAAAGTTCAAGCTTTATGGGTTCAGATTTTTCTTATTTTGACATGACTGATAGAGATTTGGAAGATTATGATTTTAAACTGCTCAAAGAAACGGAAGTTCGAGGTAAAAAAGCATGGATGATAGAAGCTATACCGCGCAGTGAGGAAACAGTTAAAGAATCTGGTTATACAAAAACGATAGCACTCGTAAGACAGGATAACTATATGGTAGTACGTTCTATTGGATTTATGAAAAATAGTAAGAAGAAGTATCTAGATGTGATACGTTTACACCTGGAAAAAGGTGTATGGCTTCCCGATGAAATGAGCATGACTACCAAGAAAGGTAAAAGTACTGAGCATAAAACCATCTTGAAGTTTAGTCATATTAAACTCAATAAAGCCATTGATGACAGTATGTTTAGCACACGTCGACTTGAAAAGGGACTGTAAATTGTATAGGATTCGTTTATCTGTATTTGCAGTCATAGCCTTGTTGAGTCTTTACTCTCATGCAGATGAGGTAGACGAAGCAATGGGTGGATTTGATGATGAACCTGTTACTGTTACCCAGGAGAAGAGTAATGAAGATGCTTTGTTGGATGGTTTTGATGATACTCCAGCTATTGTTATTGTAAAGAAGGAAAGTGCAAGTGATGATTCACTGTTAGATGGTTTTGATGATATGACAATTTCTGCTCCCGAAGAAGAGGAAGAAACCAGCACTTTTTTACCTGGACTTACGGGGAAATTAACGGAACAGATAGCCTGTTCACTTTATGAGGATAAACCCCATGATAATATTTCATCATTTAAAAGTTCACTTTTCTTGGATTATGAACATAAATTTGAAAATGGTTTTAAGTTCAAAACCAATGCAAAAGCCTATTATGATGCTATCTATGACGTTAAAGGAAGTGAAAAATTCTCACAAGATGAGTTGGATGAACTTAGACGTGAAGTAGAGCTTTTTGATGCATACATAGAAGGAAAGATAACATACAACTTTGACATGAAACTAGGGCGTCAAGTAGTTATATGGGGACGCAGTGATACTATACGAGTAACTGACGTATTGAACCCTTTAGATAATCGCCGTCCAGGTATGGTAGACATAGAGGATCTACGTTTACCTGTAGCTATGGCTAAGTTTGATTATTTCATAGGTGACTGGCGTGTTACCCCTATAGCCATATTAGAACAACGTTTTTCTAAAAATCCTCCATTTGGTTCTGTTTTTTATCCCGCACCTTTGGCTGCACCTGATGATGAAAAATATTCTGATATTACGTATGCTCTTTCTATAGGAGGTGAATTCCCAGGATGGGATGTAAACTTTTATGCTACACGTATACATGATGATGCCGGGTATATGTCTACAACAGGTACAGCAAGTATAAAGCATGATAAAGTAAATATGTTTGGTACTGCACTCAATGTACTTACCGGATCTTGGCTTTTTAAAACAGAACTTGCTTACTTTAATGGACTTAAATACACAAAAGCACCAGATAAAAGTTTCTCTAGAACAGATATTCTTTTAGGTGTTGAATACAAAGGTGTTGCTGATACACTCATTTCTTATGATATTGTAAATAGAAACTTTGGTAAGTATGATGATGGCTTGATGAATGAACTTAATCCGTTAAAGGAACATACCTATCAACATGCATTTCGTGTAAGCTCCGATTTTATGAATGCTTCACTAAATGCAAATTATTTGATATCTCTTTATGGGGAAAAGTTTGATGAGGGTGGTTTCCAGAGAGCATGGGTAAAGTATGAATTGGGTGAGGGTATCAATACAAATATAGGTGTAGTTGATTACATAGGCGGGTCTTTATTTTTTGATGAATATAAAGATAATGATATGATATTTGCAGATATCTCTTATAGTTTTTAATTATGCTACAATACTTTCAATAATTTATACTATACACGTAAGGAAGTTTATGTCTTTGAGTCATCATATTAAAATGATTTTGTTATCTACCTGTATAGGAAATGTAACACTGCTGCATGCAGAAGTTACAACTCATCCTTTCGAAGTAGAATCAGGTATGGTGATTTATGAGATAAGTGGTGGGACTCAACTTACTCCTGAGACTAACCTAAGTATAAAAGGTAGTGCAAAATTACGTTTTAAAGAGTGGGGTGAAGTTAAGTTAGAAGAAGAAGATGGACTTTTACTCACTACAGGTGCCATCAAACATAAACAACATGTAAAAAGATTTGAAAAACAGACCAAAGATACTGTGATTACTGCTGATTATGAAAATGAACAACTTTTGGAACGTAAAAAGGGTTCTACCACTACTAACGGTCATAATGAAACTGCTTCCTTGGTAAAAAAAGGTCAGGAAAGTGTTGCCGGTATTCTTTGTGATGTGTGGGTAGGGCCGGGTGTAAAGAAATGTATCTATAAAAATATTGTTCTTAAGTTAGAGTCCCATGTTTGGGATATCTCTTATGTAAGAGTAGCAACTAAAGCAGTTTTTGATATTAATACATCCGATGATGAGGCGTGCGGAGTGCCTGATTATCCTGTACAAGAATTTGCTCTTTTTAAAGATAATATTAAAACGAAGAATAGGTATAAGGCTGAAAATTTTTGTAAAGTATTAAAAAATGCCGCTTATGATATAAATGAACATAACGCAAGTTACAGTGCCGATGATATAACAGATGAAGAGAGAAAAAAGTTTATTAATCATATTACTCAGGATATTTATAAAAGACAGAAAAAACTTTTACCTAAGCTTTTAAAATCTATGAAGAAAACCCGTGAATGTTTACAGACGGGAGAAGATCCTTTCACGGCTAATCAATGTATTGAGAATTTTAGTCGGATGAAAGAACAACTAGGAACAAAAGAGGATGACTATATTATACTTTGGGATGATAAACGAAAAAATGTTTTACTTGACAAAATAGAAGATGAGCTCATAGACTTACAATCACGTATGCCCTGCATCAATCGTGCAAAAAATATTACTGACCTCTCTACCTGTATGAAATAAATACCTATGAAGTTTTACCGTATTTACATCGAGCTTACGAATGTATGTGGGCTCTCTTGTAGCTTTTGTCCAACAAAAGAGTTGCCCTCCAAAGAAATGGATTTAGCGTTTTTTGAATCTGTCATTATGCAAGCAAAAGCGTATACTAAGGAAATAGCTTGTCATGTAGTAGGTGACCCCCTGACACAGTCAAATCTTAGTGAATACCTGGATATTTTACATCAGCATGGTCTTAAAGCGATGTTAACAACCAGTGGATACTTCTTAAAGAAGCATTCTTATGATACACTTTTTCATCCATGTGTAAAACAGATCAACATATCACTCAATAGTTTTAATAAAAATGATACTTCTTTGACATTTAAACAATATATCAACCCTGTGCTTGCATTATGTCAGGCAAAGTTGGAGAAAAAGGAAGAACTGTTTATTAATTTACGTGTATGGAATTTAGATGAGATGATGAGTGAACGTAGATTTAATGAAACATTGTTTGACAAACTTTCTTCTACTTTCGAGACTAAACTTAATTTGCAAAGTATTTATGAAGAGAGACCAAAGTCCATACGTTTAGCATCTAAAGTACTTGTCCATTTTGATAATTACTTTGAATGGCCTTCTTTGAAAAATAAGAATTATGGTCACGGAACATGTCAGGGATTACAATCGCATGTGGCTATTCTGGCTAGCGGAAAAGTAGTACCTTGTTGTTTGGACTGTGATGGTATCATAGAGCTTGGAGACTTACATGAATCTACTCTGAATGAGATATTAACTTCAAAGCGTACTGTAAATATGTTAGAGGGATTTAAAGAAGGCAAAGCCGTAGAAGAACTTTGCCAGAAGTGTTCTTATAAGAATCGCTTTAACGATTCTTAGTATTTTTAATCAATGTCAGGTTTAATTCTTTTAAATCTTGTACCTTCGAATGAAAAGTTACCCATCATACCTTTAGAGTCAAATACAAAACCAACCATACCTGATCCAAAATCAACATCATCACTCTCTTCTTCAGCATTCCATTCAGCTACAGCAACATTCACATCGATCTCACTTTCCCAATCATCATCCATAAATGCTTTAAGCGCTGCATCTGTTGTAAGAGCTATGACCAATGAATATTGCTGTGCTCCTGCTTGCATTCCAATAGATGCAGCTGTGATACTATAATAACCTTTAGTCACATTGCCTTCACGTAATGCACCTTCACCATATTTACCACCAATAAAGAATCCTGCTTCTGTTACTTCAGGAAAGACCACGTAAGCTTTTGCATTGCTCAAATATCTTTTACCACCATTGACCTCATGATAAAACTTTATGAGCGCTTCATTTGAATCATCGTCAATTTCTCGTGCAGTTTTTTCTGCCATACATATACTACTAAATGCTATAAGCATAGCCAGCAAGAGAGGGATAGATTTCAATATTTTCATTACTTGTCCTTAATTTGTTTTATTTATTATAACATAAAATTTTTACTAAGATAGTATAAGAAAGATTTAAAGAAGGCAAAGCATCAGAACTGCTTTGCCGGAAGTGTTTTAATGGAATTAGCTTTTATTTTAATCAGGTCTTATTCTTTTAAACTTTGTACCTTCGAATGAAAAGTTCCCCATCATGCCAGTAGAATCAAACACAAAACCAACCATATCATCATCAAAATCAGCATCATCAAATTCTTCTTTTGAATTCCACTCAGCTATGGCTATTTTACCATCGATATCTGTTTCCCACTCATCATCATCCAGGAGGAATTTATTCAGTGCAGCATCAGATGTAAAGGCTATGACCATAGAATATTTTTGTACTCCCATCTGGAAACCGACAGATGCAGAAGTAATACTGAAGTACGCTTTGGAAGTGTTGCCTACTCGTAGTACACCTTCACCATATTTGCCACCGACAAAAAAACCTGCTTCTTTTATGTCAGGAAAAACGAGATAGGCTTTCGCCCGTTCCAAATACTTTTTACCACCATTGACGTCACTGTAAAATGTTTTGAGTGCATCATTTGAGTCTTTTTCTATTTCATTTGCAGAATTGACTGTTGCCATAGAGGCTGTACTAAATGCTAAGAGCATAACGAGCAGAAGGGGTAGATACTTAAGTATTTTCATTACTTATCCTTAATTTAAATTTATTTATTATAACACAAAATAAAATTTATGCAACTAGATCAAGATCTTAAAAAGAAAAATATATATATAAGAAAGTAACTAGAAGTATTAAAAAATGAGTTTAGAGGAAATATAACTGTTTGAATACGGTTGACGGAGTGATTGCTCCATCAAACGTTAATGAAAATTTAATTAGGAATTATTCTTTGAAATTTTGTACCCTCAATGCTTACACCTGCCATTAAACCTTTTTCACCATATATAAATGCAACAATAGGTTTTTCATAACTTATAGATGAAATGTCTTTACTCTCTCCCCAGTCTGATACTGTGATAGAACCATCTACACCAGCTTCCCACCCATCACTTTTAATAAAGTTGTTTAAAGAAGCTTCTGAGATAAAGGCGATAAGTACAGCGTGCTCTTGAACACCTATTTGGTATCCTATAGAAGCAGATGTCATACTATAAAAATGTTTTGTAGTGCCATCTACACGTAATGCACCTTCACCATATTCACCACCAACGATAAATCCACCTTTATAGACAGAAGGGAAGACAAGATATCCTTTTACTGTGGAGAGGAATTTTGCCCCTCCTTCAACTTCTTTTTCAAATTTTTTGATAGCAGCATCAACATCAGTATTAAGCGCATTCGCAGATTTTGCGAATGAAAACTGACTAAAAGCAAGAGAGATAAGAACCATTAGCACCATTGAGTTGATTTTTTTAATGTACATGTTGTAATCCTTTATGATAATTGTCATATTATACCTTATAAAAATTAATGAATTAAATAGTAGGATCATTATGGAAAAAGTAAGTATTAAGACGTATGCAAGAAGACATAAATTGAGTATATTCAATGTTGTAAAAATGACTAAATCTGGTCAAGTACCAACAGAGACAGTGCTGGAAAATGGTAAAGATGTGGTTTATATTCTGATAGATAAAGATGTTGAAAATGAGGTTGCAAAGGCTATTGTCCATGAAGAGGATACTGAACCTTATAGCCTACGAAAAGAGAATATAAGACTTAAAAAAGAAATAGAAAAATTAAAAGAAGAGATAGTGACTCTGAAAAATAGAGTATAATAATGATATGAAAGTAGCATATATAACAGATAATATCTATTTACAGCATGATACGGGGATAATGCATCCCGAATCTCCACAACGTCTTTTAGCGATCAATAAAGCTATTGAGCCCTTACGTGGATCATTGGTATTGAAATCTCCCATTAAAGTATCTGAACATATACTTGAGCTTGTACATTCTTCTGAACATATAGAAACTATAAAAAACACAAGTGAATATGGTGGAAGT
>JAPHUJ010000033.1 GCA_026193735.1 Sulfurovum sp. | reverse complement strand
ATAGGATTTATCATTGCGGTGGCCATATCGGTAAAGAAACTTACCCACCCCAGCATTATTACATTTCTATCGATGGTTTTCATTGTATTTCTTTCTCCATAATTACAATATTGTACTCTATTTTCTGGAAATATTTATTTTAAAATCTATTGTTGTAGCATACCAGACTAACATGTGCACACTAAGTACACGCCTTTAGACTATACTTCAAATAAGAAGATCTCAAAAAGGTTTGAATATGGAGTATACAGGGCATGGTTGGGGTATGGATTTTGGTATGTGGGTTTTACCTATAGAGAGTATGAAGAGAAATCCAATGCTCTAAAGAAAAAATAATAAAAGGTTTTCTTATGCTAAGACGAACATTTGTAAAAGGGATAGCCGCAACTTCACTTATGGGATTTGCTACAACAGATGCAATGGCCAATGCAAAGTCAAAACAGATCAACAACAATAATATCCTTACAGGAAATGAATTTTTCTTAGACATTGACTATACACCAGTAAATATCACAGGGAAAAATGCTGTAGCCACTACTGTAAATGGTCAACTATCAGGTCCTACCTTGGTTTGGAATGAAGGTGAAACTATCACACTGCACGTCACAAATCACTTGAAAAAAACTTCTTCTATTCACTGGCATGGCATCGTATTACCTACAGGGATGGATGGTGTTCCTGGTCTGAGTTTTGATGGTATTGCACCAGGGGAAACATTTACTTATACATTCAAAGTACAGCAACATGGAACCTATTGGTATCACAGTCACGCAGGATTTCAAGAGCAAACAGGAGTGTATGGCACTATAGTCATCAAACCAAAGAAAAAAGAACCGTTTAAATATGACAAAGACTATGTTGTGCAACTCTCTGACTGGAGTGATGAGAAACCAACAACTATCTACAAAAAACTCAAACAAATGAGTGGTTACTATAATTTCTCACAAAGAACAGTAGGTACGTTCCTGGATGAAGTGAAAGAGAAAGGATTATCTAGTGCATTTTCTGATAGAAAGATGTGGAATCAAATGCGCATGAGTGACAGAGATATTTCCGATGTAACAGGATACACTTATACTTACTTGATGAATGGAAAAAATCCTGTGACCCAATTTAAAGCACTCTTTAAAAAAGGTGAAAAAATACGTCTACGTTTTGTTAATGCATCTGCTATGACATTCTTTGATGTACGTATACCCGGACTCAATATGACCATAATAGCTGCAGATGGGCATCATGTGAAACCGGTAAGCATTGCGGAGTTTCGTATCGGTGTAGCAGAAACATATGATGTCATAGTGCAGCCTACCGATAATAAGGCCTATGCCATCTTTGCACAAAGCATTGACCGTTCAGGATATGCAATGGGATCACTCACCCCAAATGCTTCTATGTTGGCAAAGGCACCTCGTATGGATCCACTCCCTGTACTCACACATACCGATATGGGAATGGATATGAGTGAAGTGGATCACGGTGGGGACATGAAGTGCGCTTCAGGTATGATGATGCCTTCTAAAAAAAGTATGAAAAAAGACAAATATGCAGATATGGAATCACAGAAATATCCTATCACACAATTACCTATGAAGCCTGGATTGCAAATTGATATGGTCGCAATGTCACCCAAATATAGACTGGATGACCCGGGTGTAGGACTGAGAAATAATGGTCGAAAAGTCCTTACCTATGCAGATCTTAAGAACAGATACTCGACGCGTAAAGACAAAAAACCAGATAGAGAAATTATTTTACACCTCACGGGCAATATGGAACGCTATATGTGGTCTATTAATGGTATCAAATATGCCGATGCCGAACCTTTAGAATTTTACTATGGCGAGCGTATACGTATTACCTTCATTAACGATACGATGATGAACCACCCTATGCATTTACATGGCATGTGGAGTGATTTGGAAACAGGTGACGATAACCATTTGGTAAGAAAACATACTGTCATCGTACAGCCGGGAGCTAAGATCAGTTACAGGGTTACTGTTGATGCCAAAGGTAGATGGGCATACCACTGTCACATGCTTTATCATATGGCTGGCATGTTCAGAGAAGTTGTCGTAGCATAAAGGAATCATGATGAAGAAAATAGTATTAAGTCTGATTATGATCATAGGATTGGTGCAAACTGCACATGCAAGTATGGAGGATGACCCATTGGTTACCATGTTTCTTATGGATAAATTTGAAATACTCGACAATAATGAAAATACCAGAGTATGGGAAGGCAGTTTTTGGATAGGCTATGACATCAATAAACTTTATATCTATAGTCAAGGAGAAGCACTTTCTGATGGACTGGAAACAAGTCAAAATGAATTGGTCTACTCCAGAGCTATTGCGGCATTTTGGGATGCACAAATAGGTTTTACATACGACAAAAATGCAGATGCATCACAAACATGGGGAGAGATTGCTATTTCAGGGTTAGCGCCTTACTACTTTGAGACAAGGGCTGCATTACTTATAAATGGTGAGGGGAATGTTGGTCTACGTTTAGATGCCGAGTACGAAGCACTATTTACACAGAAACTCATACTCACACCATCACTAGAAGCAGATTTCTACACAAAAGATGATCCAGATATGAACCTTGGTTCTGGACTTTCCATCATAGAAGCAGGATTACGTATACGCTATGAATTTATACGTGAATTTGCACCTTACATAGGTGTAACATGGGAAAAAACATTTGGAAATACCCGTAACTATAATCCTATAGATGAAACCAGTTTAATGGTTGGTGTGAGGTTTTGGTTTTAATCGGGACTTACACATTAGGATTATCCGAGTATTCTAATTATGCTTATTTTTCATAACCTTAAAAAGTTATATATTTTATATGGTATACCATGTACCTATTTTTACATAGTATTAAAATGATTATTTTTTATACAGTAAATTGAATAATATTATCTCAATTAAGACTATAATTGAACACGAAAGCATTAGAAAGACTATTAGTCTCCTTGATATTTCTGGCTTTCCGGTAACTTTTAATTTTAGATTGCATAATTTTTTTCATTGGTATCCCTCCTATAATCTTGTCCAAACTTTAAAAGTTACCTTCCCTCAAAATCATAATATAACTATTAAATAATTGTCTACTCAAAACCTTATAAAATATATTTTTTTGCATTAGGTCTGGATTAGATACTCTCAGTAGATTCCAGGAAAGAAGCGATAGCGTACCCGCCTTGCATAATCTTGATACCCTGGCAGCTCTTCATGAAGGGTTTTGTCTTCCAGTGCGGTTCTCATCACTGCTATGACCAACGCCGCCACTACAGGAATAAAGGTCCACATGGAGTTCAAGGCCATTATGATGCCTGCAAGTGCCAGAAGGTTCCCGGCATAGCCTGGGTGCCGTACGATCCGGTAAGGACCACTATCACAGACCGAATGTCCTCGATCCGTTTGAATACGCACGGTACTAGAGAAAAAGCGGTTCTCAATTATTGCCCATGCGGAAAATGCATACCCAAGTGCGATGAGAAAGAGACCAAGAATGTTAACCCATGTCGGAAATAAAGGTGTCCACCCATAGCGGTGATCCAATCCTGCGACGATAACAAGGGGGAAGGAGAGACTTATCGCCATCAGTGGGGCAAGCACTTTATCCCATGGTTTCGCATTCTTAGCTTTTTCCATGTTAACCCGTTCTACCAAAATTCCCGGATGCTGTTTTTCTGCCAATATACGTCCGCCAACACCGGCAAGAAAGAACAGCACGAAAAAGACCCAGGCCTGCCACCAGCTAAAATCTCCTCCGCAGACCAGAAGGATCAGTGGGATGAAGAGATGCAAGAGGATCAAACCAAACCACAGGCGAGGGCTTGGAGCTTGACTTAAGTTTGGATCAACAGTTTTCGATGTCATCTTTTATTAACTCCTAAACAAGCTGGGATTT
>JAPHUJ010000133.1 GCA_026193735.1 Sulfurovum sp. | reverse complement strand
AGCTTTCCACCTGGTGCGATATCTATAGCAAGTGCTTCGGTGAACCCATAATCCAAAGTACTTGAATTAAGACTACTTAATGGATCTGAATCCATACAATTCCAAATTTCAGAAGCACTTGATTTAATGAATGGATTCACCTGATTGTATAAGTTACTCTTAAAATTCTCTTCTTTTTGCTTTAAAGTTCGTAAAAATCTAGATGATTTTGCATATCTTTTTACCTCATTTTTATTTCCATTCGCTTCAATCATCATGTCTATCCACTCTTGATTCCCTTCTCTACGGGCATCATTCATGGCAAATGGCATATGACGTTGCCAATACCCGCCAAATATCTCATCTCCACCTGTACCATCAAGTACTACAGGGATACCTTCTGCAGCGATCTCTTCATACATCTGTGGCATTGCTATTGCATTGCCATTAAATGGAAATGCCTTCTCATGATGTGAACACACTTTTAAAAACCGTTCAAACGTTTTTGATCCATAATCAGACACAACCGTTTGAGCCTTGATTCCAAGTTGTTCTACACACTTTTTTGCATATGCATAATCATCAGAACGTCCCGTATCTCCCATAAATACTTTCACATTTTCATGTAAACCATAATGATGAAGAATAGAAAGTAATAATGAACTATCAATACCACCCGATAGGAGTAGACCTACCGGTCTATCTGATGTCAGTCGCAACGAAACACTGTTTTTTAATGCCTCTACCAATTCATCTTCACTACAAATATCATTTTCATTGTTCGCAAACCAGTCAAAATAGTTCTCTTGCTTAATATCCCATTCTTCACAACTGAAATATCCATTATGCCCCGGCAATATCTGACTAATATTTTCAAAATGCGTTCTGCTGTTATGAGATGGGAACATTGAGCCCTTAAGTAAAAAATTACTTAGTATATCATGATGAAAATTCAAATTGATATTTAGATATGTCTTTATAGCCTTAATGGTCGATGAAACACAAAAAACATTCTCATCCAAATAATAAAATAACGGTTTTTTCCCGAATCTATCTCGGGATAAGAAACATGTAGTATTGTTTTTATTAAACATAGAAAGAGACCACATGCCATTAAATTTATTAATGGCATATTTCCCATCAAGTGCAAGAGATTTAAAGACAAGTTCAGTGTCTCCGTCCGTCTGAAATTCAATATTAGCTTTTTTGTATTTTTCTTTTATATTTTTAAAGTTATACACTTCTCCATTATAAAGTAAAATACTATCCTGTAATCTAAATGGCTGATCTGACCTTTTGTCAAGATCTAAAATCGATAATCTCTGATGCCCGAATCCTAGATATATTTTTTCATTGGATTTTAAAGTTACTTCATCATATTGGATACCTTCAGCATCGGGACCTCTATGACTCATAGTTTTTAAAGCAGCAGTAAATCTATCTTTATTTACTGGTTTCTTTTTTTGAATTACTTGAAAAAAACCACACATATATTTCCTTTATACTTCTCTAAAAGTTGTTAATGATTCTAGCTGAATAGCCTTTAAAAACATCATCTATACTTAAGAAATATATGAAACAATCCTATTTCCATATACTTCTATGCCCTCAAAAAAGCCAACCATATCAAACAGAAATAATTCTAATAAATTTACTGTTTATTTGATAAGCAAATAGTTTTAAGTTTTGGCACTGTTAAAATACTATGGAGTTTATCTCTAAGGTCTTCAAGCATTTTAAATGTATGCTGTATTACATCAGATGATTCATTCCATTTCAAAACTGGTAACGGATAATTTAATAACTCAACTACACCTTCCATTTTATGTGTATTTCCTTGCAAAGGAATAAATGGTACACCTTGCATAGCTGCAAAAATATTTGGATGCTGTCTCCCCCCAATTACAATATACGCCTTGGCAATAACAGCCATAGCCCTATCATGTTTTTCTGGTACAGAAAAAATTGAAAAGCCGTACTTCTCTTTTAATTTTTTGGCAAGATACATATCTGTTTTTGTATTTGCGAGAAAATAGATTGGTACATCTGTATAAAATTCTTGAATCTGTTT
>JAPHUJ010000136.1 GCA_026193735.1 Sulfurovum sp. | reverse complement strand
AGTGTATACCCATCGCTTTTGTTTTGTCTTCAAAGTTTAGTTTTACCATGACTATGGAAGCACCCACTATGAGCACCATGGCAGAACCAAAACCTGCCATGACTCTGGAGACCAACCATAGCGTTTCATTTGTGGTTGTTGCGAGTACCAGTGTCGTAATGATACTTAAGGTCATACCGACTCTAAAGTACTTTACCTTTGTGTTAATATCTTTGATAAATATTGCAAATATTGCACCTGTAAAATAACCCACAAAATTTAACGATGCAAGTACCCCTGCATAGGTAAGCGATAAGAAATCTTCAAGCATAAAAGGAAGCAGAGAAGTAAAAGCAAACCTTGCCACACCCACGCCAACTACGATGGCAAGTATTCCTGCGAGGAGTATTGCAGTGTTAGAGTTCCTGTCTAAAAGAATTTTTATCATAGTGGTCTTTTATTGTAAGTTTTGAATGTGGGAGTATATCTAAAATCTTTTGAGTTTGATGGCAAGTCTTAGTGTTTATGTATAGACTATTGACTTTTTAAACATTGTGTGATATTATTTAAAAAAGTTGAGTCAATTGTTATAAGGGTGGCTCAGAGAAAGGAGTTGCTATGACATCTAATAAAGATATGAAATATTATACAAAAGAAGAGGGTAAAGACAGGATAATCTGTTTGCTCTGTCGTCACTCTTGCAAATTGAAAGAAGGGCAGGTCGGTATTTGCGGTATCAATAAAAATGTCGATGGAGAGCTCAAAACACTTGTGTATGGTCATCCTGTTGCAGTACATATAGACCCTGTAGAAAAAAAACCGCTCAACCATGTACTGCCTGGCAGTACAGCACTTTCCTTTGGAACAGTAGGGTGCAACTTTAAATGTCCATTCTGTCAAAATTGGGATATTTCTCAAGAAAACAAAGTGAATGAATCGATAAATGTAAGCCCTGAAGAGATGGTGGAGTTAGCACTTTCACATAGTGCAGAGTGTATTGCGTATACATATAATGAACCGACTATCTTCTACCCCTATGCCAAAGATATAGGTGTGATCGCTAAAGAAAAAGGCCTCAAAAATCTTTTTGTATCTAATGGTTTTGAATCACCAGAAGTCATCGAAGATATGGCAAGCTGGGTGGATGCTGCAAACATTGACCTTAAAAGTTGGGATGATGCTTACTATAAAAAGGTACTCAAAGGCGGACTGGAAGAAGTCAAAGATACACTTAGAAGGATGGTCAAAGCCGGAATATGGGTAGAGATCACCACACTGCTCATCGAAGGTGACAATGACAGCGATAAAGACTTAGAGGAAATGGCAACATTTATAGCCAATGATCTTGGGAAGCATGTACCATGGCACTTAAGTGCGTTCCACCCGGACTATAAGATGATGGATCATGATGCTACCAAACTAGAAACACTTCTACGCGCGAAAAAGATCGGTCAAAAGGCGGGACTATACTATATTTATTTGGGTAATGTACCTGTGCATGCAGACACACATTGTCCAGACTGTGGAGAGCTGGTCATAGACAGATCAGGCTATACAGTAACGGTCAATAAATTAGAAGACGGACATTGTCCGAAGTGTCATAGAATCATAGAAGGAGTATGGTCATGAGTACAAGAGATACAGCTGTTTGCGGACAATTTTACCCATCTAACCCTAAAGAGATACAATCGATGCTGGAGCATTACAATCAAATAGTGGACGAACATCTGAAAGAGAATGATGGTGTTTTATCTCTTAAGCCCAGAGCGGTCATTGTACCGCATGCAGGGTATGTCTATTCTGGCTTTACGGCGAACCTGGCCTTAAGACTGTTGGCAAACATAGATGCCAAGCGTGTAGTGGTTATAGGCCCCAGTCATCGAGTGTATCTGAAAGGTACCAGTATTTCTGATTTTGACACATACCATACACCATTGGGTGCCTTGTATATCGATCAAGCATTGGTCGCAGACCTCAAAGAGAGATTTGATCTGGAGTGCATACCAGAAGCACATCATGAACACAGTACGGAAGTACAGATCCCTTTTGTTAAAACATATACACCGGAAGTTTCAGTCGTTGAATTGGTCTATGGAGACGAATCACCTGCAAACCTTGCAAAGGTGATCGAGTATCTTCTGAAAGATCCTGAAACGGCAGTGGTGATCAGTACAGATCTAAGTCACTATTATGATATCAAAAAGGCCAATGCACTTGACAGTATCTGTTTGGATGCGGTGAAGAAACTTAGTACTGGTAAGCTGCATGAAGGATGTGAAGCCTGTGGAAAGATCGGTGTTGAAGCGATGCTGCTTGCTGCTAAAAATAATGGCTTAAAATCCATACTTCTTGATTATCGTACGAGTGCTGATGCCAGTGGGGATGAATCACAGGTGGTAGGATATATGAGTGCCGCATTTGTGGAGTAACAGATGAAAACGCTGCATGAACTTGTTGATGATATGATCTTCTCAAACATGCTGAAAAGTCCACTGATCATTGATGCGTTTAAGGCAGTAGACAGAAAATATTTTGTGCCAGCATCATTTGCAGAACTAACATATGCAGATGCGCCACTACCTATAGGAAATAACCAAACTATCTCTCAACCTTCTACCGTAGCCTTTATGATAGAACGCCTTAAGCCTCAAGAGGGTGACAAAGTGCTTGATATCGGTTCAGGATCAGGATGGACGACAGCATTGCTTTGTCATATCGTGGGAGAAAAAGGAAGTGTGACGGGAGTTGAAAGAGTAGATGCATTAGTAGGACAGGGACGGGAGAATTTATCAAAGTTAAACTTTGGCACTCACTGTCATATTGAAAGTGCAGGAGAGAAACTTGGTATGCCGGGTGAACAGTTTGACAGGATCCTTGTCTCTGCCTCTGCTGATGAAATCCCGGAAGAACTCTTTTCTCAGTTGAAGATAGGTGGTACACTTGTCATCCCTGTAGGGAATTCCATCTATAAATTTAAAAAAGTATCAGAAGAAGATATAAAAACAGAAGAGTTTTATGGATTTGTTTTTGTACCATTGATATATTGATTCATACGCCTTTAATTTTGGCTACTAACAGAGGTGAAATTAAACTTACCAATAATACTATGATAAATAGATTACCCGTCATAACATTAAATACTTGTAGTATGCTAGACCATGACTTTTCAATCACATAATGACCAAACAGAAATTCAAATATAAGCGTCATTAAAACCCATTGAAGTCCAATTAAAAAGTAAGTTAGAGAATTATGTTTTCCAAATAGTGGGAAAGACACATAAGTAACTATAAATATGATAAAAGAGAGAGTTATACCACTAACTGGTATTGCCATACTTTGACCAAGGTTAGAAACTAAAACACTTTCTCTAAAGATACCGTTTACTATAGCTAAGATAGCTATAATAAACCAAATCATACTTGTTTTTAGAAAAAGACTGACAGTCATATTTGACTCCTAACTATTCATTATAAGTATCTCTAAAATTTATCTCAAGGTTGACATTATCCAGATATAAAATCTCTTAGGGGTTGATTATATTTTTACTACATTGTATATATCTTTTCGTCTGTCTTTTAAATTTTTAACACTACCAAATTGATTTAACTCTCGAAGTAGATCAATATCAACATCCGCAATGAGTATCATTTCACTGTTTGACACTGCTTCAGACTTGATACCATTTGGTGGAAATGCAAAATCAGATGGAGTAAATACTGCTGATTGTGCGTACTGAATATCCATATTATGTACATTTGGAAGGTTTCCAACGCTTCCGGCGATTGCAACATAACACTCATTTTCAATAGCTCTAGCATGAGAACAGTGTCTTACTCTTGAGTAGCCATGTTGTGTATCTGTTAAAAATGGAACAAATAAAATATCCATACCATCGTTTGCAAGAAGACGACTTAACTCTGGAAATTCAGAGTCATAACAAATAAGTATCCCTATCTTTCCACAATCAGTATCAAAAGTTTTTAGACTGTTTCCACCCTGCATACCCCATATTTTTTCTTCATCTGGTGTAACATGAATTTTTTCGTATCGATCAATGGTACCATCTCTTCTACATAGATAACCAACATTGTACAAACTTCCTTCTTTCATCTCCGGCATACTTCCTGTGATAATATTGATATTATAGGAGATT
>JAPHUJ010000010.1 GCA_026193735.1 Sulfurovum sp. | reverse complement strand
TCGTATATATAGGCCAATTTTGGGTAGATATGCTCTATATTTTTCAAACGTTCCTGTGCCAATGATGCAATGTCCACATTTTGACTCTGTGAAGGAGAGATGTGCAGAAAACTTTTTAAATTGTTTTGTAAAAGTAAAATATTGTCTATACTTTTAGAGAGTCTTGCAATATAAGGATCTTCCCCTTTTTCATCTTTGAACATTTTTATATTGAGGATCATAGAGGTAATAGGCGTATTGAAATCATGCAATATATCTTTAATGAATTCATCGTTGAGACGCAGAGCTTTTCTGATAGGGCTTAAACTGTAAAATGTAAAAAATAGTGCTACTCCAAGGAGCAGTAATGTAGCCAGAATAAACTGAATCCAAAGTGTTTGAGTGATATCTTCTATATCTTCGAGAAGTTTTTGGGCAGGATAAGAGATCTTCATATAATATTTTTTTGATTTTGGAATCGTAAAATAGGCATAGGTTCCGTTATCGTCATAGAGTTTATTCAGTATGTTTTCACTCTGAGGGGCAAAATCAAAAGAGAATTGTTCGCAAGCCAGAGAATAACTACATACTTGCATATCTCGAAGGAGATTATGTCTGTATTCTGTTTTTTTTGTATGATATAACTCAATAAAAAGTAATATCAGAAGTATTTCTAAAAGAGAGAAGAAAACAAGAAAATTTTTAAAGAGGGATTCTTTTTCATAATTTTTCAAGTATGTAGCCTTTGCCTCTGATATTTTTGATGTCAATGTCCAACTTTTGTTTTATCTTTGTGATAGCCACACGTAAAGCAGTATCTGAAATATGGTCAAGACATTCATAGAGTTCTTCTTTTGTAATGACCGAACCACATTGGCATAACAGTTTTTCAAAAATTTTGAATTGCACATTACCCAGATCAATGATCTCGCCATTGAACCTGATTATCTGTGACTGTGGATCATATTCTAAATGTTTATAACAAAGGGTAGTTGTTGAAAATTTCGCAGCGATACGGATAAGCAGTTCTTGCGGATCAAAAGGTTTTTTGATGTAATCCATCGCTCCTAATTTAAATCCTTCAGCCATAGAGTTCATATCTGTAAGTGCGGTGATGAATATGGTAGGTGTCATGTCTTCAGCATATCGAAGGGATTTAAGAAAATCGATACCATTTCCCTGTGGTAGATTGATATCAAGTAAATAGAGGTCATAAGTATGGTTAAAGGTTAACTCTTCTGCTTCTTCTATACTGAGCGCGGTATCTACATCGTAACCTTCTTTTGAGAGAAAGAGTTGTAGTGTCTCAGAGAGTATATGATCATCTTCAAGCAGCAGTAGTTTCATTTAATTTTTATCCCTTTAGTGATAGTGATATTTTACCATAAGAGTAGTAGAAGTTTCGAGATGGGAAATATTCCCATCTCTGATAGTGCATATCTAAGTAAAAATATCAATCTCCACTTGGTCCATTATGACAGTCATAACAAGAGATCTGATGATCTTTAGAAAAATTCTTTTGTCTGCCTTCTACTGAGAATGTTCTATTAGTCCATGTTTTAGAAAGTGCTGAGCCTCTATAGTCTGAACCGTGACATACTTTACATTGTACAGGATTTCTCTCAGCTACATTTTGATGATCGTTTATCCATGTCTGTCCGACAGTGTGCATACCATGAGGCCCTTTATCTGTTGTTCTTGGTACAGTGGTATGACATGAAGCGCATTCTGCAATGGTCCCACTATGACCCTGAACACTTTGGCTTACAAGATTGTCTGCATTGTGTGCAGGGTATATAGCGTGTGTTGACCCATGACAAGCTTCACACTGTAAATCACCATGACCTGTACTGAATCTATAAAGACTTATACCTGTGGCAGGTGTATTTAGATTGGTTGCAAATCTTGAATCAACCACAGCTCTTAATGTATTTGTCGCTGGGTCTATAGCACTTTTTTCCTGTTTCCCATCATGATGACATGCTTGACAATTTGGCTGATCCAACCAACCTTCTCTGTGGGTATTGCCAACTGCATTCATGGCACCATGACAACTTTGACATTGCATTTGAGAGGAACCGTCACCATTTTTTGCATCACCCATTGCACCTCTGAGGCATTCAGTTTGTGCCCCTGGGTGACAAGTATAACAAGAACTTCTGTTTGCACTGTCACCAAGTTTCATCCCGGATACAGGGTCAGTGACGTCAGCATGTTTACCATGGATAGCCTGGGTAAATGCTTTGAGTTCTAAGCCTACTCCTGGCAGGGCATTTGATTTGTGACAGGCAACACAAAGTACAGGGGTACCGGCAACTGCAGTTGCTTCAAGCCCTTGTGTATCATAGTTGTATCCTATGTTTTGCAGTGCAGCACTATTGTCACTTACCGCAGTGGGTTCTTTTTCATCATGTAGACGTAATATATTGTATTTATAATCTTTTTGTGCATCCGTATCATTGACCCATCCTGCATTTGGTTTTGCATCATTTGTTACACTGGTACTCGCGTGACATCTTTTACAGTCCATTTCATCACTTACTGGGAGTACCGTTTGTACTTCAGCAAGTACTTTGCCTGTACTGTCTTTTGCTACCACTTTTACAAGAGGGTAGTAATTTTTAGATCCATCATCATTATAAGGAGAGAGAGGTATACCTTCTGCTTCCCACCATTGATGTACTGTGTTAAAGGTCATATATGCAGGTGTAGTACTGGCCATTGGATTGCCAGTCAATCCAACATCAGGGTCCAGTGTCGCACCAAAAAGATCCGTTGCATAATCCCAGAAATTTGTTTTCACTGAACCATCATTTGTTTTTAGACTAGTGGTATTTATTTTTCCATCTGTACCTTGTGTTGCTTCATATGTCAGCGTGATACCAGTAGTGATGAGATCACCATTTTTATCTTTTATCTGTGCATGAAGATTGTTATATGGAGGAAGTACGGAAAATACAGAGAAATCATTTCCATCCATGCAGTGCATACCAAGGTCATTCCATGCGGTAAGCATGTAGTTAGTGTTTGTTTGCGGTGGTGTCGTGACTGGTGGAGGTGTTGTATCAGATGGAGGTGTCGTCGTATCATTATTGTTAGTGTCATCATTGATATTTGGAATCTGATCATGATCATCATCTTCATAAGCATTTACAATGCCGTCATGATCTTCATCCAATGGATCCTGTGAGTCATTTATTAATGTGGCTTCTTCAGATGGAAGTGGAACTTCTAAAGGAGTATCTTTTACATGGTCTTTATTTGAATCATCTATCTCCACATAAGACATAGGAAGGTCAATATACCCCATATCAATCTTTTCACCATGTACTTTTATGATAATACTTTGATCTTGATTTTCGTCAGTAAAGCTAAGAGGTGTGATCACTTTATTTGCAGGATCATCCTCATTTGTTGTCATGACCAACCTACAGTTTACGTCTTTTGGTATATCAAGTGTGAAAGGGTGTTTCGCTGTCCCATTATTTCGAGATTCTGTTTTTTTATAGATGCCATTATCGCAAAAAGCTTCTATCTTTGTTCCCGGTACTGTACCCGTGATCTGAGAGAGTGGAGTCGTCGAGGTAGTGCTGCCACCGCCTCCTCCGCAACCTACAAGAAAAGGCACCGCAGCTACACTCAAGAGCATGTATCTTTTTTTCATTTTTATCCCCTTTTAGAATTATATATTCAAATTTTATCAGGAGTTGTGTTAGCCAAGTGTTAGCAAAGTACTTAGGAAAAGGCGTTACACTTTTTGTGCAACACGTCTGGCAGAAACAAATGTTTCGG
>JAPHUJ010000049.1 GCA_026193735.1 Sulfurovum sp. | reverse complement strand
CTTTCATAATGATCATGAGATCAATATCACGGTTCTTCAATGTGAAATCTATTTGTTTTAGCTTCAAGGTATCTCGTTCTATTTGAGCTTTCAACGTAAAGATCTGTTTGAGGTAGTTTGCCTCTTCTCTATCAATACCAAGTAAATTATATTCTCCAGAAGCCCTTGCCTGCTCTATACTATAGGCAATACCCCCACTTCTGTAAATATCCTGACTCCAACTGATATCAATATTTTTACTTTCTGAATCAACATTTGTACTACTATCATAATTTTCATTGATCGAACCAGAGAGAAACAAAGGAGAGATCCAACTATGTTCCTGCACACTCATCTCTTCCATGATCTGTTGACGTTCAAGATTTAGCAATTCTGCTTTAAGCTCAGAAATCTGCGGATCCGCAGCAAAAACATTACTGGTACTGATATACAAAAACATTAATTTTTTTATCATTATTCCTCGATCTTTCCTTCATAGAATTTTTTTAGCCATCTATCTGCAGGGTTGATCAGTCTATACATCACTGGTACTACAAGCAAGGTCAAGACCATTGAACTCAAAAGCCCACCTATGACGGCTATGGACATAGGAGCATTGGTTTCAGACCCAAGTCCTGTACCCATAGCAAGTGGCAACATTGCAAATATCATCGCAATAGTTGTCATCAAAATAGGTCTTAGTCTTTTTTCACCTGCCTCGATCAAGGCTTCATCTGCACTTTTTCCCTTAGCCATGGCAGCATTGGCAAAATCAACCAATAAAACGGCATTTTTCCCTACCATACCCATGAGAAGCATAAAACCGATCATAACAAAAAGACTAAACTGTTGCCCACTCAAGAACAAAGCCAGCATCACCCCTATGATACTGAGTGGAAGTGCCATCATGATAATAATAGGCTGAATGAGAGATTCATACAAAATAGCCAAGATAATAAACATCAATATGACAGAGAGTCCAAGTGCAGCACCAAAGGCTTGACCTGTTTTTACCATCTCTTCTGCGAAACCTGTAAATCTATAAACTACGCCAGGAGGTAAAAGTGTATCGATAGATTCTTTTGTATAGCCTACAGCACCACCGAGATCAAGTCCAAAAAGATCAGCATAAACCGTCACTTGTCTTTGTCTATCAAAGTGATAAATAGTTGCTAGAGCCGTACTCTTTGAAAATGTAACTAGCCCATCCAGATACACCAACTCTCCTTTACTTGTTCTAAGCTGTATCTTTTTTATATCTTCAATAGTGACTCTATCACTATCATCAAATCTTAGCGTAATATTGTACTGTTTTCCTTTTTCTTCAAAATAGGAAATTTCCAAATCACTTGAAAATGCTGTTGAAATGGCAGAAGCGATATCTGAAGCTGAAATACCTAATCTATTGGCATTAGTTCTTAAAATATTGATGTCCATTTGAGGCTTTCCACTATCTAAATTGGTATCTACGTCCACAAAGCCTTTTTTCTTTTTAAGGTGATCAGTCAAGTTTTTCGTAGCCACTTTCAAGTCATCAAATGAATCCGATTTCAGTACGATCTGATACGGTACTGAGACACCAGCACCTTTGATATTTGGAATGGCAGCCGCTGTGATAAACAAATCTTTTTTATAAGGCTCCAGCTCATCCCTAAAATTCTGTACGATCTGCTCTTGCCTAATATCTCTGTCTTTTCTATCACTCAGTTTTACATAGATCACTGATTTGTGTTTCTCTTGCGCAGAGTTGTATCCTACGCTTAACGTGGTATAGCTTACATATTTGTTTTTTCTCACAACATCTTCTATAACTTTTGATTTTCTGATCATCTCTTCAAGTGACACACCAGCATCTGCTTTGATCTGTATTTCAAATTCTGCTTTATCTTCTTTAGGTATAAAGTCCATACCTATTTTAGGGAAGAGACTCAATGAACCAAAAAATACCACAAAAACTAAGATCAAAGTAATGATCTTGAAGCGTAATACAAATTTTAAGATCTTTTCATAGATTCTTTCCAAAGCTTTAAATAAAGGTTCTGTCATATCATAAAATTTGCTCTCATCTTTCTTCAGTGTTCTCGCACTTAGACTTGGGATAAAACTCAAAGCAACAGAATAAGAGATAATCACGGCAAACCCTACTGTCATTGCGAAACTTTCAAAAAATTTACCTACAATACCACTCATAAACGATACAGGAATAAATACTGCCAAAAGCATCGCAGAGATAGCTAAAATAGTAAATGCCATCTCTTTGGTTCCCTCTACGGCTGCTTCAAATTTATGCATTCCAGCTTCCATCTTTTTGTAGATATTTTCAATGACAACAATCGCATCATCAATAATAATACCTATGGCCAAAGTAAGCCCTATCAAAGTCATCTTATTCAGTTCGAAGCCCATGAATTCCATTAATGCAAATGTACCATATATCGATGTAGGTATAGACAAAGCTGACACCAAGGTAATGGTCATATTTCGTAAAAACAAAAAGACAATGATCACAGCCAGCAATGAACCATAAATAAGATCAAACTCTACATGTTCTAATGAACTGAGAATAAAAGGAGAAGTATCATTCAATGTTTTTACTTCAAATTTATCACCTGCCATTGTTTCAAGCCCAGGAATGGTATTTTTTACTTTTTGAACAATATCTATCGTATTTGTCCCTGAAATTTTTTGTACTTCGAGCATCACACCTTCAACACCATTGTAGGAAGCATAACTTTTTGGATCACTCAAGGCATCTTCTACTTTCGCAATATCTTTGAGCCTGATATCATCTTTGATCTTTATATTTTGAAGGTCTTCGATACTTAATGCATCGGCTTTTGTTTTCAATGTAAACTCTTTGGTCGATGAGATCAATTTACCCCCACCGATTTTAACATTTTCATTGGCAACAATTTGATTGAGTTCTGCTACAGTAATACCGAATTTATTGAGTAGGTTCGGATCAGGATATATTT
>JAPHUJ010000128.1 GCA_026193735.1 Sulfurovum sp. | reverse complement strand
TTAAACTTGCTGGTGTAGCTGCAGTGGTTGCAGCAATGCCAAATATGGCAGTAGCAAGCGAAACAACAGCAGTAGCTAAAAAAGCCAGTGGTAAATCAGTAGTAGTCGTAGGTGGGGGTTTTGGAGGACTTACTATGGCGAAAGCACTTAGAAAAAAAGATAAAAACATTGAAGTAACCGTCATTGAGAAAAACAATATTTTCATGGCATGCCCTTTTTCTAATGCATTGCTTGGTGGCCTTGATGGTATCACTTTGGATACTTTTGTTGGAGATTACTATCAGCCGGCTTCTAAGCATGATTACAGTTTTGTGCAGGCAATAGTAACTGCCATTGATAGAAAAGCCAAAATAGTCACAACGACTAATGGTAATTTTGCCTATGATATTCTTGTGCTTTCTCCAGGTATTGCATATGATTATGAAGGACAATTCCCAACATGGTCCGCAGATAAGATCGCAGATGTTGCACAGGCCTGTCCCTCTGCGTTAATGCCTGGTAATGAGCACATTGCACTTAAAAGGCAACTTGATAACATGGAGGATGGCAACGTGATCATTGTACCACCTGCAAAAGGAAAATACAGATGTCCTCCAGCACCTTATGAGAGAACAGCTATGGTAGCCAACTTCATGAAAAATGAAGGTATCAAAGGAAAAGTCATTGTTCTTGATACCAGAGGTGGAAAATTTGCCAAAGGTGCAGCATTTCAAGAATCTTGGAATGATATATTCCCGGATATCATTGAATATAAAGGTCTGACTGAAGTTACAGATATCGATGTAGCGGCTAAAACAATTACATATATAGAGTTTGCAAATGCAGATGATGAAGAAGGTGTAAGCAAAACGGAGAAATATGAAGTTTGTAACCTTATGCCTATCAACAAATGTTCCCCAGTAATCGCTATGGCGGATATTGAAGTAAATGGTGCAGGGTATGCAATAATGGACGGTTATAGCTTTAAATCTAAAACTGATTCAAACATTTATATTGTTGGTGATGCTGTAACCCATACCATTCCACCAAGTGGACAAACAGCTATCTGGTCAGCACATAGAGCAGCGGGACAAATTGTTGCACAACTTAATGCCAAAGTTTCAGATCCTAAAGAAGGTCTCCCTGCTAAAGCAGCAAACGTATGTTTCTCAATGGTAGGTGGTAAACCAGAAGAAGCGATCATGGTTATACATACATTCTCTGCAGATCCAAATGGTAGGCTTACGAGCATAGGCAATGTACCTAAGCCAAAAGATGGCGGGGGTAAATTTAGATCTAAAGGTACGGCAAAAGCTACCAGAGAGTGGTTTGCCGGGGTAATGAGAGAACTCTTCTCATAATAGGTCATCTTTTGAATGATCTGCGCCCATCTTTGAAAGATGGGTGCGGTCACTTACCTACGTAAGCTTTCTTTCACAAACTTTCAAATCTAAGTACAACTTATTAAAAATTCTACCTATTAAATTTAACAATTATAAATATCCCTGCAACTTTATCAACATGCTGTAAACCAATACCTCTTTTTGGGTAGCTGGCGCTTTTTTTATGAGCATTTCACTCTCTAATAAATGTTCAAATATCTTAAGCAGTACAGCTGATTTTACACGTAAGGCCAACTGTGCTTTTTGTTCTTCTATCTGTTTGGGTAGTTTGTATCCAAGTATGGCTGCTGAATCTACATGCCCGTTGAGTTTGATGTAGGCATGGAAAAGAAAGATCTGATTTACAAAATATTGTGTTGAGCGAAGTAGGGATGCCTCATCTTCTCCAATCTCAAGTAGTCTTGTAATGGTTGGTATAATGGCTTTTTTATTAAATAGATCTATGAGTAACTGTTCCGTTGCCAGAGGTGCTGTAGAGTAGACCAGTTTATCTATATCTTTACTTGTGACTTTGATCCCCAGTATGGCAAGTTTATCCAATTCATTGGCACAAAGGGCTAAGTTGTTATTGAGTACTAGCATGAGATGCTGTAGGGCATAGTGATCTATGTCAAGATTTATACGTTGTGCTTTTTGTTGCAGCATGGCTATACCATCACGAATATTTGGTTCGAAAAAGCGTAGCCATACCCCACCTTTTTTTTCTGTAAAGGAGGCTTGCATACTCTTTGCATCTGTTGCAGCACCGGCATACCCGTAGAGGAAGTAATTGTCTTCACTTTTGTTGGCAAGTTCTATGAGAATGTCCAATTCTTTTTTTGGTATTTTTTTATCATGTTTAACGACCACAAGATTTGTACCGCCAAATAGAGAAGTTTGTGAAAGAAAATTCTTTGCCTGTTCGAAATTCCACTCATCATAATAGAGACTAAGCATACTTTCTTTTGCATCTGTCTTTTTGATATAGGTATCTATATAGAAGTCTACGAGATAGTCATTTTCACCATAAAACAAAACAGCTTTAGGAAAAGCCTGTTTAAGTTTTTGGTCAAAATCTCTTTGGTACATTAAACCAACTCCATTTCATCTTTAGTCAATTTTTCAACAAGTTCAACCATGATGACGGCTTGTGCGATGCTGACTTCGTTTATTTTGACCCTTACTTTATCAAAAAGCATGACACCCTCACCTCTAAGATGAACGGTAACTCCTTCAATGTCACCTTGAAGTACGGCTTTTGTACTTTCACCTGCTTCGATGATCTCTGCTTCAAAAACTTCACCTAAACGTTCTACTGCCCAGCGTGCAAACTTTCGGTCCCTAAAGTCCCATTCTGCCTTTGTGGCATCTCTTTCGAGCTCAGATACTCTTGCACAGAGAGGTTCAATATTTCGTAACAGGTAACTTGCTTCTTCTTCATCTTCCCGTAATTGGGTTTTGATGAGACGATGCAGGATGAGGTCTGAGTATCTACGTATAGGTGATGTAAAGTGACTATAGTGGCTAAAGCCTAGTCCAAAGTGTCCTACATTCTGGGCTGAATAACTTGCACGCCGTAAGGCTTTAATGACCATAGAATCCACTTCTGATGCAAGACCCATTTTTGTTGCTTCTTTTTGGATAGCACGTATGAGAGAAGGAGAATCTTCATATTCTTCAACATAGAGACCGATAGCTGCCAATTCGGCAAGTAAAGCTTCTATCTTGGAAAGTTGAGGAGGTTCGTGTATTCGGAAGATACTGTCCCCTTCGCCTGTAAACCGTTTAGCCGAAGCCTGGTTGGCCAGGAGCATACACTCTTCTATCAATGAGTGAGAAGGTGTGCCTGTTTCTATTTGTGTTGCTAAAAGCAGATGGTTGGCATCAATACTGAGTTTGATCTCTTCAGATCTAAAGTCAAATCCATGTTTGAGTCGTTCATTGTGTAATTTAACTGTTATTTTTTGTAGAGGAAGCAACCATGTTAAAATTTCAGCTACTGCACCAGTAATACCCTTAACTCCATGTTCCAATATCGCATCTATGTCTTCATAATTAAAACGGTGTTTTGAGTGGATGATGGCTTCAAAAAACTCTTCTTTTAAAGGTTTAAGTGTTGCTTTGTCTAATTCTATCTTTGCTACAAATGCAAGTCTGTCTACTTTGGGTTTAAGTGAACAGATATTCTCACTGAGTTCTCTAGGAAGCATAGGAAAAGATTTATGCGGCAAGTAAGTAGTAAAACCACGTTTTTTTGCTTCTTTGTCTATATTTGTGAAGAAGGGTACGTAGTGACTCACATCAGCAATACCCACATAGAGGGTATACGTATTCATGTCAAAGTAGATGGCATCATCAAAATCTTTTGCTGTTACGGGGTCAATCGTACAGAAATCAAGATGGGTCAGATCGATACGATCCGGATGTTCCTCTTTTGTGACTTCCTGTTCAACTTTCAAGGCATCAGTAAGACACTCAGGAGGAAAGGCATCTTCACGCTCATACAATGCGAGAGAAATTTTTTCATCGACCTTAGGATCATCCAAGATTCCCATCACTTCTAAAACCTTGTCATTATCCACATCCACTTTCAACACGGTACCGAGTTTAAAGGCCTTTAGATCCATACCTTCCATCACTGCATGGGTTGGCTCTCCTGTACGGATGTTGAGTATAAGAAAATTATTTGATTCATCCCTATGTGTGTAAGCAATGGTAAAGAGGTGGGCTTTTTCTATAACAAGTTGTACTTTACCACTGGCACGACCTCGTCTGGCGATGATCCGTTTGGCAACGACAACATCTCCATGTTTCGCACCCCGAAGATCATCAGGTTCTATAAGCAGATCACGCTGTTCTTTGAACTCTGCTTCAACATAACCTTTTCCATCTTTACCTATGTAAAGTCTGCCTACACGATAGAGAGAATTTAATTTCCAAAGTCCATCCACTTCTTCTATGGCACCCAATTGTTGTAGTGCCTGAAAACTGTTTTGGTCTTCTTGTTCAATATCAGAGTATAGACATCCATTCATTAGTTGTATGGCAAATGGAGACATGTTTACATACCCCCTTGAAGAAGTTGAAAAGTAAATAATTGTATTGTTTTTATCATAAGATGAATTATATCACTTGAGTGCTTCGAGTCTCTCTATTCTTTGCTCTGTACTTGGATGTGTACTGAAAAGTTGTTTAAGTGACATATCTTTACCTGTAAAAGGGTTAATGATGAACATATGCGCCGTTTGCGGATCCGCATCGTGCATGATGGTTCCTCTGGCATAGTTGTCCAGTTTAGCCAATGCATTCTGTAACCACTCAGGATGACCTGTCATTTTTGCGGAACCTTCGTCTGCCATAAACTCACGGTTACGGCTCACGGTCATTTGTATGACACTCGCAGCTAATGGCATAATGAACATAAGTGCAAGTGTCACGAAAAGGTTAGGTCTATCTCTATCTCCTCCAAAAAACATGCCAAACTGTGCAAGCATGGCTATCGCTCCGGCGATAGTCGCTGTGACTGTACCGATGAGCATATCGTAGTGTTTGATATGGCTGAGCTCATGGGCGATAACAGCTTCTACCTCTTCTGCTGTCATCAGGTTTAAAAGTCCTTCAGTAACAGCTACTGCGGCATGTTCATAATTCCTTCCTGTTGCAAATGCATTGGG
>JAPHUJ010000055.1 GCA_026193735.1 Sulfurovum sp. | reverse complement strand
CTTACAGCTGGACTTGATATTGCTAATGAAGGTTACCTTGACAATAACAAAGAGCCAGGTAGAAAATGTGGACAGCCAGACAACAAAGCATCTCACTTCTTCTTAGCACAATATTGGGCAGATGCACTTGCTAAGGGGTCCAATGCTGAATTATCTGCTAAGTTTGCACCTGTTGCTGCTGAGCTTAAAGAGAAAGAAGCAACTATTATTGAAGAGCTTCTTGCTGTTGAAGGTAAACCTCAAGATATCGGTGGTTATTTCCATCCAGATGATGCTAAAGCTGAAGCTGCGATGAGACCATCTGCGACACTTAATGCAATTATAGATGCAATATAAGTAGTGATAGATGGAGTATTGCATATTATTTGTGCAATACTCGTCATTAAAATATAATAATATTTTGGTATGCTACAAACTTCTGTAGAGTTTTTTTCTCTGCTTCACACTTCTTGGTATCTAGTGTAAAAAGATACTGTTGACACAGACGTGTTATTTAACATAGGGTTGATGTAGCCTCTTTTATCGCAAGGCATAATTGATAACATGAGTTATGAGTTATGTTTTGCTTTGGGGTCCCCTATAGTTCTCACTTAAGGATTGTAATGAAAAAAGGTAAAAAAGTAACGGTTATTGGTGCAGGAAATGTTGGTGCGACGGTAGCATTTATTCTAGCAATGAATGGCGTATGTCACCATGTTGTATTAAGAGATAGAAATACGGAGATCGCTAAAGGAAAAGCATTGGATATGTCACAAGCTGCCAATGCAGCAAGATCACATACCATTGTAACTGCGGCAGATGATGCTGCTGAAATGGCAGGTTCAGATGTTGTGGTTATTACAGCAGGAAGTCCAAGATTACCAGGGATGAGTAGGGATGATCTGCTTATGATCAATGCAGAGATCACAAAAGAAGTAATACAAGATGTAAAAAAATATGCTCCTGATTCTATTATCATTATGGTTTCAAATCCTCTTGATGTTATGACTTATGTTGCACTTAGAGAATCAGGTTTTCCAAAAGAAAGAGTGGTTGGCATGGCAGGTATTTTAGACTCTGCAAGAATGGCACACTTTATTTTTGAAAAAATTGGTTATGGATCAGGACAGATCCGTGCCTCAGTCATGGGTGGACATGGTGATGACATGGTACCTTTACCAAAGTTTTCTACCGTTGCAGGAGTTCCATTGACCGATATTTTATCTGATAAGGAAATTTTGGAAGTGGTTGAAAGAACAAAACATGGCGGTGCAGAGATCGTAGGATATTTGAAAACAGGTTCAGCGTATTATGCACCGGCAAAATCAACAGCGATCATGGTAGAAGCTATTTTAAAAGATACAAAGCAGATACATCCTTGTGCTGTATATCTTGATGGCCATTACGGGCACTCTGATGTAGTTTCTGGTGTACCTGTTGCACTTGGTGCAAATGGAGTTGAAAAACTTTTTGAGATGACATTGAATGAGGAACAAAAAGATAAATTTACATCAAGTGTAAACTCTGTGAGAAGTATGATCGATGTACTTAAAAACAAGAATTTCTTTAATCAGGAAACAGTGTGAGAGAAATAGAATTTGACGAAGTAGTAAAAGCTGTTCGAGATATCATTGTGCATTGTGGTACAGATCTGCCACAAGATACATATGATGCTTTAAATGAGGCGATGGAGAATGAGAAATCTCCAGTGAGTAAGGAAGTTATTCGTCAGATCCTTGAAAATGCCGATATTGCTAAAGATGAAAAAAGACCACTTTGTCAAGATACAGGGTTGGCGGTTTTCTTTGTCAACATTGGTGATGAAGTAAAAATTAATGGTGGACTGCTTAGAGATGCTATTAACAAAGGGACAGAACAGGGGTATACTGATGCGTATCTGAGAGCTTCTACCTGTGAACCATTTTCAAGAGCAAATCTTAAGGATATTGTAGGCTATAACCTTCCTGCTATTATACACTTTGACATCGTTACAGGAGACAAGATAGATATTGAGTATGCTGCTAAAGGTGGCGGGTCTGAAAATGTAAGCCGTGCAAAAGTATTCCCACCTGCAGCGGGTAAAGATGGTATCGTTGAGTATGTAAAAGAAGTTATCTCTGATGCAGGCGGTAACCCTTGTCCTCCTATTACTGTGGGTGTGGGGATCGGTGGTACATTTGAAAAAGCATGTATCTCTTCAAAACATGCACTTTTTAGAGACATCGGTAGTAAAAATGAAGACCCGGAGATGAATGAACTGGAACAAAGAATCCTAGAAGAGATCAACACACTTGGTATCGGTGCGATGGGAATGGGTGGAACTAAAACTGCCCTTGCTGTTCACATTGAATCTAATCCATGTCACATCGCTTCTCTGCCTGTTTCGGTCAATGTTCAATGTCACTCTTCAAGACATACCCATATTACCATATAAGGAGAAGAGATGGCAACTTATACTTTGACAACTCCACTGAGCAGTAAAGATACAAAACAACTTGTAGCTGGTGATACAGTTTTACTTAATGGTACAATATATACAGCTAGAGATGCTGCGCATAAGAGACTTGTAGACCTTATAGAGGCGGGGCAGGAGCTTCCCTTTGACCTAGAGGGTTCTATTATCTATTTTGTTGGGCCAACACCTCCAAAACCAGGTGAGCCTATAGGTAGTGCAGGACCAACGACAAGTTACAGAATGGACTCTTATTCTCCTACAATGTTAAAAAATGGTTCAAAAGGGATGATCGGTAAAGGTAAAAGAAATCAGGCTGTTAAAGATGCCTGTGTTGAATATGATGGTATCTACTTTGGTGCAACAGGTGGTGCAGGTGCACTACTTGGCAAGAAAATTATTGCAGCTGAAGTTATCGCATATCCAGAACTTGGTCCTGAAGCTGTTCGTAAGATCACAGTAAAAGATTTTCCTGTTACTGTAATTAACGATACGCATGGAAATGACCTCTATCAAATAGGTAGAGCCCAATATGAGATCAAGGACTAAAGTCCAGTACAAGCTAGGAACTAAATTTCGAGTCGTGTAAGGATTAAAATCCAATAGCGTGGGATCTCCCACACTAAAAATATCTCCTCCTCTTTTTATT
>JAPHUJ010000252.1 GCA_026193735.1 Sulfurovum sp. | reverse complement strand
CCCAAGTGCAACTCCACCTTTCGAGTCTCCGTCAAACTTTGAAAGTACCACACCGGTGATACCTATCTTCTCTTTAAAGGTTTGTGCTGTTCTGACTGCATCTTGCCCTGTCATCGCATCAGCCACATAGAAAAGTTCATCTGGATTCGCTACACGCTTTACTTCTGCCAGCTCATCCATAAGCTCATCATCTATGGCTAAACGTCCCGCAGTATCTATAAGGACAACATCATAAAGCTCTTTCTCTGCCTTTGCAAGCCCTTGCTTGACTATTTGCACAGGTGTTGCATTCTCATCAGCCACAAGCTCCACTCCTATCTGTGAAGTGATCTGCTTTAGTTGTTCCACTGCTGCAAGTCTCTGAAGATCGGCTGCAATCACAAGTACTTTTTTCTTTTTTTGTTCTTTGAGGAAATAGGCTAATTTACCTGTAGTAGTCGTTTTACCAGACCCCTGTAAACCGATCATAAGTACAACAGTCGGTGGTTTGGATGCAAAGGTGAAACCTTTAGGCGCACCTTTTATAGTTAAAATGTTTGTAAGTGTGTCTTGAAGTGCTTTTAGGAAATTCTCTTTACCCACACCATTTTTCTTGGTTTCGATCTCAACACTGCTGATGAGTTCTTTGACTACTTTATGGTGCACATCAGCTTTAAGCAATGACTTTTTAAGTTCATCAGTTGCTTTTTTAAGTGCCTTTTCATCATCATGAAAACGAATCTTGCCTATGGCATTTTTAAAACTATCTGTTAAAGTATCAAACATTTTTTCACCCTATTCCAGAACTTTTTATTCGTTCTAAATTTTTTATATATTGACGCGATTTTACCCTAGTTGGGCTTAAAACTATTATTTAGTACATTTTGAAATAATGGTAGCCCATGCATACAATGGTTATTGCTAATTCATTATTTATATTTTGCGATTTCTTTCGGCTCTCTTGCATTAAACTCATAATCAAGTATCTTCATTTTAGAAGAATGCAAAAGTACACGTTTTGCTTGTGTTCGGCTTCCATACTGTTCGTCACCTACTATGGGATGTCCTATGTGTGCAAGGTGTACACGGATCTGGTGGGTTCTTCCTGTAGTAATTTCTATATTTACTTTAGACTTTTTACCTTGGATCTCTTCCGGGGTTACTATCGTATGTGCTTTTTTACCACGTACCGGGTCTATCATAGAAAATGCTTTACCTTTTTTAACAGTAAATATAGGTTCATCTATCTCCACTTTTTCATAAAGAACACCCTCGATCCATGCCACATAATGCTTTTCTACATTTCTGTTCTTAAACTCTGTAATAGCACGCTCTATAAACGCTCTGTTTTTTCCTAATAACAGTACACCAGATGTATCTCTATCGAGTCTGTGTAGAAGTTCTGCACCTTCGATGGAGTCTTGAATGTCATAGCTGTCTACTTGTGCAGGTTTGTTTACTACAATGATGTCTTCATCTTCATAGAGTATTTCTATATCATCAGGGTATTCTATACGAAAGACGGTATCTGTGTGTATATCAGCTCTTGCTATCTTTATTTTTTTATCTTCCACATAGACAAGCCCTCTATCTATAAGTTCTTTTGCTTTGTTGTTTGAGATGCCCTGTGCCAATGCCAGAACTTTATATGCTTTATCTGTTGCCATTTATATTTCCTTAGTTTTTGCTATCCACTCTTTAAATGTATCATTCAGTGGGAATGCCACTATTTTGATCTTACTGTTTTGTCCTGTTTTAAAAAGTATATCACTTTTTGAAACTTTAAAACTTTTTGCAAGAAACTTTACTAACTCTTTGTTTGCTGCACCTTCTACTGCAGGTGCTTTAATGCGTATCTTGATAGCATCATCGCCATAGACTTCACAAAACTCACTTTTACTGGCACTTGGTTGTGCTTTGATGCGTATAGTGACTGTTTCATCTTTTATATTATAGAACACTTTTTAAGCTCTCTACAATAGCTGTGATATCACTCTTGCTTTTTATCTCTGTGGGCTTAAGTAATCCATACTGCAACAGTCTTCTTGAAAGATTGGCTGCTTCCACTACTGCTATACCTTCGATGGCATCAAAAATATCTTTTTGATTGAAGTAGTGTTTACCTGAGATGATCTTACATCCAAACTGTGCTGCTTCTGCGGCATTGTGTCCGCCTATCGGTTCAAACGCACCGCCAAGTATGACGATATCGCTAATAGCATACATATTGACCAATTCACCCAAAGCATCTACTAAAACAATGTCACTGCGTAGCATTTCGTTTTGAGAATAACGTTGCGCAGTATAATGATATTTACTAGCAAATTCTTCCATCATTTTAGCCACTTTGGCAAAACGTTCGGGATGACGTGGAACCAAAAGCAAAACCGCTTCTTCATGTTCTTTTTTAAATGCAGCAAATGCTTGCAAAACAAGTGCTTCTTCTCCCTCATGCGTACTTGCACCACACACAACCAAAGCTGAAGGTTTTTTGACTTCTTTTGTCACGCCAGGCAAATGAACCAACTTGATGTTGCCGGTAACCAACACATTTTTAGCCCCTAAGGATTCTAAACGTTCTTTGTCTAACTCTGTTTGTGCGTACACTTCATCTATATGCTTAAATATCTGTCTATAAAACCATGCTATCTTCTCATACTTAGAAAAGGACCTGTCATTCATCCGTGCATTGATGAGTAAGGTTTTTGCACCTCTACTCTGTGCCAAAGCAAAAAGAAGATACCAAAACTCTGCCTCCATCACCACCAGAGCTTTTTGTGGTTTTAGCCATCCAAAAAGCAAAGGTTCAAAAGGCAGATATCTACTCTCTTTCGTATACTCCCCTATCACTTTAAAACCCGTCTGTGTTGTAGTACTCATGCGCAAAACATCTTGAGGCAATAGATCCACTAAAGGTTTAATGGCTTTTGCTTCTCCAAAACTGCAAGAGTGAAACCAGATACCGTCAGACTTTAAAGGCTTGTTCTTCCATAGGAAAAATCTTGCGGGGAGTGAGTCTTTATATTTGGTTTTAAAGGAAAATAAGACTAAAAACGGAAGGGCGATACTATAAAGTAAAAAAGAAAAAAAACTATAGAGAAAAAAGAAAAATTTCTCCATAGTGTAACTTATGCTTCGGCTGTTACAGGCTCAATATATAAAATACGTCCACAGTGAGGACAAGTACAAATCTCATCCGCTTTAATCACTTCTGAATACGTTTTGTCATTGAGTTTCATGAAACATCCGTAACATGCTTGTTTTTTTACAGGTACAACCGCTGTGTTTCCAGCCCATATACGGATCTTCTCATAAAAAGCAAGTACTTTTTGTTCAATATTTCTACTGAGTTTTTCTCTTTTTGCAAAAAGTTCACTCTTGCTTTTTTCAATCTCTGCTTTTTCTGCAGATACCGTTTCATTGATCTCTGTAAATTCTGCTGTTAGTGCGTTTACTTTTTCACTTGCTTCATCTAAAAGAGATTTTTTAGTTTCATTGATACGTTGAAGTCTTTCTATCTCTTCATTCGCAAAAGTCATCTTTTCTTTAGCTATATCTTCTTCCAAAGAGAGTGCTTTCATCTCTTTTTCAGTTGTAATATCT
>JAPHUJ010000318.1 GCA_026193735.1 Sulfurovum sp. | reverse complement strand
TAAGATACTTTTATCTGCATTGTAGATGAATGCGTAGTTAAAGTGGATATTTTTGAGTATCTCACGTACTTCTTCTTCGGTTTTAAACCAGTAAGGGTGGTCAATGCCCGGTACTGTCGTTTTAGGTGGTGTGCATACAATGCTTTTTACCCACATATTACTTCGCTTAACATACTCTCTGGCTTTTGTAATATCAGAGATGTTATCTGTAAAGATGGCGACTCTATCACTTTTACTTGCTTGGGTACTTTTGAGTTTACCATCTATGAAAACAGGCGTAAAGTGTTTCGTATATTTGAGACGGTCTATAGAGTAGGCAAGGCCCTGTGTTTCACAAAAGTCTATAGCACGAAGCAGATATTCTAAATGAAAAGGAATCAGTTCCTTTTCTTGATATACAAATCCACCCACTTTAAATGTACTTCTAAATAGTGTATCAAATACAAGGTAACCGTCTACTTCTCTATTGAGATTAGGTACATCAGGTTTGATGAGTTCGAGGAGTTCTTTATCCGTACCTACAAAGAGGGAAGATTCAGAGTTGAGTATCTGTTCGAATGCTCTTCGCCAGTCATTTGATATAAATGAAATATTGTTTTTATGTACAAGTATCATCTTAAGGAAAGTAAGCTCATGTTCAGAAAGTAAGAAAAACTTCGCCTCTTTTTTAAGGATGACATAACGGATGAGCTTAAAGGCTGCAAGTTGGAGGTCAGAGACTTTTATCCAGGCTATCTCATCATCATTTCTTACGATGCTGTCATCTGCATAAACGATTGCATATGCACCATTGGCTATGGCTTGGTCTATCTCTTCTTGATTTGAAGAGAAGAAAAGATCACCATGTTCTACTTTTGAGTAGTAAACAGTGGCTGCTTCTATAGCTTGTACTTTTGGTGTGTTGGTGAGTGTTCCCTCTGTGAGGTTTACAATGTCTTCTATTTTCATATTTAACCTATTGGTGTTCCAGCCGTTTTAGGCTTTTCTGGACGTATCATACATAGACCGTCCTCATCTTTTGCTGCGAGGAGCATACCTTCACTTTTTAGACCCATGAGTTTTGCCGGGTTAAGATTTGCAACGACACATACCTGTGTACCCAGCATATCTTCAGCAGAGTACCATTCTTTGATACCGGCAACAACTTGTCTAGGTTCATCTTCACCTATATCCACTTGCAGTAAAAGAAGTTTTTTGCTCTTTGGCACTTCTTCTGCTTTAACCACAGTACCTACTTTAAGAGAAGTTTGGAAGAACTGGTCTATACCTATAAGCGCTATACCTTCGGTCTTTTTCTCTTCTTTTACTTCTGCTTTTTTTTCTGTTTTAGGTTTAGTTTTTGTATCTTCAGGTTCCATTTGTTCGAGTAGAGGTTCTTCTATCCGAGGGAAAAGAGGATCGATCTTTTCAAGTGCAAATGTTTGAAGAAGGTTTGTGTCTTTGATCATGCTGTTCCAAGAATCATTATCGATGTTAAAGTGTAAAGCTTTTGAGATCTTAGTACATACAGTAGGCATAACAGGGTAAAGCATTATAGATACTTTTGCGAGAATAGCAGCGATGAGTCCATTAAGTGCCATTGCTTCTTCTTCTTTACCTTCTTTCATAAGTGTCCATGGCTGGTACATGTCTATGGCTTTATTAGCTACAGTCAGTGGTCTCCATAATTCTTCGAGATATCGGTGTATCTGCATTTCAAAAAGCAGGGGTTCGAGTTTTTCCAATGATGCATGTACTTCGTCAAGTTCTGCCTGGTAGTATTTGGCTACGTTTGCAGAGTCAATAGTTCCTTCAAAGTATTTGCCACTCATCCCTATAAGACGGTTGAGCAGGTTACCAAGGTCGTTACCGAGATCTGAGTTGATACGGTCTATGAGTGCTTTTTGGCTAAAGTCACCGTCACCGCCAAATGGTACTTCTCTAAGCATAAAGTAACGGAAATTATCCAGTCCATAGGCATCTGCCACTTCTCTAGGATTTACGACGTTCCCTTTTGACTTACTCATCTTTTCACCATCACGTGTCCACCATCCGTGCGCAGCGATGTGCTTAGGAAGAGGAAGGTCAAGGCTCATGAGGAATGCAGGCCAGTATATAGCATGGAAACGCAAAATGTCTTTACCTATGAGTTGCACACGTGCGGGCCAGAAGTCCATTTTTGCTTCGTCTGTACCATAGCCAAGTGCTGTTACGTAGTTCATGAGAGCATCCAGCCAGACATACATGACATGTTTAGGATCATCCATCTCTACAGGAAGTTTTACACCCCAGTCAAAACTGGTACGTGTGATGGAAAGATCTTGCAGGCCACCTTCTACAAAACGAATCACTTCATTTCTCTTACTCTTAGGCAAGATGAAATCTGGATGGTCTTCATAATACTGAAGTAGTTTATCTTGATACTTGGAGAGTTTAAAGAAATAACTTTCTTCTTCTACGATAGTGGTACTTTTACCACATTCAGGACAAAACTCATCATCAACCAGTTGAATAGCAGGAAAGAACGTTTCACAAGAGATACAGTAATGGCCTTTATAGGTATCTTTATAAATATCACCATTCTCATACATCACTGAAAAGGCTTTTTGAACACCTTTCATGTGGTCTGCATCAGTGGTTCTGATAAATTTATCATAAGAGATGTCAAAATCATCCCAAAGGTTTTTAAAGGTTGCAGAGATCTCATCTGCATAAGCTTGGGTTGTTTTACCTCTTGATTTTGCAGCCTCTTCTATTTTTTGGCCATGTTCATCTGTACCGGTAAGAAAGAAAGTCTCTAATCCTGACATACGAGAGTAACGTGCAAGTGTATCTGCGATGATCGTAGTATAGGCATGACCAATGTGCGCGATATCGTTAACATAGTAGATTGGGGTTGTAATATAAGATTTTTTGTGACAAGACATATTTTGCAGTTCCTTAAACAAATGAGTTTGTAGAGTAATTTTGGTAGGTATTTTAGCTAAATAGTGCTGTATTGTGGGTGATATTATAAAATTATCAATTTCTGTTGATATAATGATTGATTGAATAGGTGAAATCCAAAAGGACGAACATGTATAAAAATCCAAATGAAAAATTAGATATAGAGAATTTCTCTAAAAAAGAGACCTATAGCGCTGAAGAAAAACAATTTATCATGGATAGATTAAATGAAGAAAGACTTATATCTCAAAGGATAGAAGTAGAGTTGACTAGCAAACTTAAAGAGTATACAGAAGATGAGAAAAATAAGATTTTACAAATACTGAATGAAAACAGACTGACTAAACAAAAACGTGAAGAGATTACAAAGAATCGGACATACAAAAAAGAAAAATATAATTTCGGATCAAAAGAATTTTATAAATTTACTAAAATGGAACGAGAATACTATATAGCGGTTGAAGATTGTAAAAAACTCTCTAGTAGACCAGCTATATTTCCACTATATTACAGATCAATTACTGAGTTGAAAAAGAAGGATGTATTAATTAAAACAGAAATATATTCAGATAAATTTTTCATCTCCTATGATGCTATACGTGTTTACTATAAAGCATATTCTCTTGAAGATGAGAAGAAAAAATAAATATGTATTATGTCTACATTGTAAAGTGCGCAGATGAAACGCTTTATACAGGGATTACTAGAGAGTTAGAGCGCAGGGTAGATGAGCACAATGGTTCAGACAAAGGTGCTAAATATACACGTATAAGACGGCCTGTAACATTAGTCTATAGTGAAGGATATCCAGATAGAAGCTCTGCTTCTAAACGTGAATATGAGATAAAAAAGAAGATGAATAGGGTAGAGAAGTTAAATCTAATAGCATCCTGTTAAAATTCAAACCCACCACCGGCACCTTTGCTCATGCTGTCGTAAACAGCCTTGATATAGGCATCACGTACTTCACAGTCAAGGAGTTTTTCACAACTCATACAACTTTTTACCAGATGTTCTGCTTGACAGGTTTCTAATTCAGATTTTTTCTGTTTTAGGGCTATCTGCCACTCATCCAGTATGTGTTCTGACATTAGTTTTTCATCCCGTATGCATCTCTTAGTTGAGTAATTTCATAGTTGGAACCAAGGAAACAAGGGCTTGTGTCATGCGGGTGACTTGGCTCAAGTTCCATGAGTCTCATACCTTTGTCATTAAGGGCTTGTCCCCCTGCCTGCTCATAGATGAAAGCAAAAGGAATGACTTCAAAGAGTTGTCTCAGTTTACCATAGGGTTTGTCTGATGTAGCAGGGTAGGAGAAAATCCCACCACCCTTGAGGAGTATTTGGTGAAGATCCGGGACCATACCACCGGAGTATCTTAGACGATATCCTTCAGAAAAAAGGTCATCTACAAATGTTTTATGGTACTCACACCAGTTCTGCTGTGTACCGCCGGGAGCGTTGATATTTCCTTTTTCATCCAGTGTGATCTCATCTATAAAGTTGAAAAGTCCTTCTTGGGCTCTGTAGTGTTTTGGCTTAGACCCTTTTATTGCAGTGACAAGCTCAATACGCGGTCCATAGACCACATATGCAGAAGCTACAAGGTTTTCACCTTTAAGTTCCCCTTGATAGATACCAAAGATAGAACCCACAGAAAGATTGACATCGGCTAGACTTGAACCATCTAACGGGTCATAGCAGATAGTATATTTTCCATTTTCATGCAGTTCCAATACACCTTCTTTCTCTTCACTTACCAAGGATTTTACGATGGAGATATTTTTAAAAGCTTCTTCAATAATATAATCACTTTTTACATCTAATTTGAGTTGGTCTTCACCTGATGAATTTGAGCTGTCACTGTAACCCAGATCCTCAGTTTTGATCTCATGGTCTATCTTGATAGCAATGTGCTTAATGGTTTCAAATATAGTTAACATTTATGTATCTCCTTTTTAGATGTTTTTGGCATGTGTATTGATCCACTCTATGATTTGAGCGGTATTGTTTAGATCAAGTATATCGATATTTTCTGGTATCGTGCATTGTGCTAGATCTATGGTATCATCGATCGCTATGGCTTCACTGCACGAAAAGTAACTCTCATCAATTTTATTCCTAAAGACAGCAATACGTGGCAAAGGGAGTGTTTTAAGCCCCTCAACAAGTAAGATGTCAAAGTCATTTATCATTGCTACGATATCGTCTAATGTTTTTTCTCTTTGCGAGAAATAAGTGGTACGGGTAGGAGAAGTGATCACAACTTCTGCTCCGGTTTGTGAGAATTTATGGCTGTCTTTGCCTTCTACATCAAACTGTGCTTTATCTTTAGGATCATTTTTTATGATAGCAACTTTACGTTGTTTTATCAATATTTTAGCGATCTTTTCGACAAGAGTGGTCTTCCCACTATTCGACGGACCGGTAAATGCTACAGCAACTCTTTTACTCACGGGATTATTTCCTTGAATTATGATTGAATGAATTATACATAAATCTTTATTGAATGTATGTTAAAATCTACATTAATTATAGGGAGGGCATATGGTCAAATTAAGTATATCGCTCATTACCATTGTTCTTCTTCTTGGCTGTACATCAAAAAAAGAGAAAGATTTGATGCAAGTTTACAATGAAAAGAGCAATTATCACAAACAGTTACAAAAAACAGAAAAAACACAACTTTATAAAAATGGCGTTACACAAGTTATGTTGACCGCTACTTATCTTTTTACTCAAAATTTTAAAAAGAAAGATGCTCGTGATGAAGTTTTTATCGTAGGATTGCACTTGGAAGATGAATCTTACAAGACTTTTAACACGGCTGAATATAACCTGACACTCAATGGAAACATGCCCAAAGAAGTTAAGATACTTAGCTTGAATGATGAACGTTTAAAAGATATTCCCTTTGTAACAGAATCAGGTAACTATTATTTTATCACCTTTCCTCATGTAAAAAGTAAGGATTTTATGCTTCTTTTTGAAAGCGAATCATACGGAAAAGGTGAGCTGCATTTCTCCAAAAGGGCGAAGTACGTATTGAGCAAAGAAGCGTTTTAGTATTCAAAGAGTTCTATTGTCTGAATTTATCTGTTTTAGAAGGTGTAGCGAGTGTTTTTAAGAGCGGAAAGATGCGTGTAATTACTCCTAGCTTGTTAAGATAGATGACATAATTTGCCAATACTTTCTTGCCATACTCTTTGGCTTGCTCGTTCTCCATCATCTCCATGCTCATATAAGGTTCATAATGCCCTTTTCTAAAGTTCCGCCCATCTTTGATATATCTTCTGGTAAACCCTATACCTCCATTATATGCATAGGCTATAAATAGCGGATGATGCAGGTATTTTGTAAGGTAGTCGAGATGAAAGTCGGCATATTCTATAGCCTTGTAAGGATTAAATATTTCATCTAAATCTATTTTTTCTCCTTTTTCTTTGGCTACATGCTCGATGAGAAATGGCATGAACTGCATCATACCCAATGCAAAAGAACGTGATACTGAAGCAGGTACAAAACGACTTTCTTGTCTTGCCAACGCATAAATAAGAGCTTGACGCTGTGGTGACATGTGTTTCATCGCATCACGGTATGGCATAGGGAAGTATGAGTCCGTATAGTTACATGCTCTTGCTTTTAAGTAGGTATATATACCGATACACTCCTGTGATCTATGGTCATCTGCCAAATCATTTAAGTCAACCCCTGCGTTCATCTTCTGTTTTACTTTTGCCCAATCGATGGGATCTTCGATATCAAAGCCAAAGGTCCTGCTTTTCCAAATAGACTCTGTAATGGTTTTTGGGTATCTGCCGTTTATCGTGTCTGCTGCCATTAAAGTATAGATGTTTACATCACAACTATCACGTAAAAGTTTTATATAGGTCTCATTTTTTGTGCTCATATAGAGCCAGAAGAGAGACTTATCGATGTTATAACGATCGATATAGGTTTTGCTTGCAATATCGAAGTGGCCTGCCGCTTGTTCAGGTTTATGCTGTTTAAGAAATGCAAGGCCCTGTTTGAAGTGCTTATTGGCTTTACTTCTGCTCCTCCAAACTTTTTCTGGAGTAGTCTCTGCATGATATAGTTTGATTGCAGGTGGATTTAGGCCAGTTCTAGTTTTGTAGGCAGTACGAAGTTTTTCATTGAGTGCACTTGCTTCATGGATAATACTTTTTGCTTCGGGAGCAGTAGTGGTCGTTTGTGAAAGAAAACGCCAGATATAGTAATCTTTTTCTATACTTTTTGGCATTTTATGTATTTGAGAATAGGTAAATGTTTTTGCCTGAAGTACTGATGTACTCAGGGAAAATGCAAGAAGAGTCGAAAGTAAAAGAAATTTAACTTTCATTTTTTAACCCAGTAATGCACGCATCATAAAATTATCAACCAGTTGCAAACCTAAGATCACAACCAAAGGTGAGAGATCTATACCTGAAAAGACAACAAATGGCATTTTCTGTCTAATGAAGCCCATCACAGGTTCAGTTAACCGGTGGAGTATCTGTACAATAGGGTTATAGGGGTCAGGTCGTACAAAACTCAATAATGCAGAAATGATCACTATCCAGATATAAAGATTTATGACCGTATGTAGTGTCTGTACGATGGCGTAGATAAGAGCATTCATGATGCTACCTCCAATAAGTATGGTTTAATAAGTGGATAGATCTCAGAGAGTTCAGGTCCATATTCTGCACCTGTTAGAATGATTCTCAGTGGGCGAAAGAGGTCCTTT
>JAPHUJ010000022.1 GCA_026193735.1 Sulfurovum sp. | reverse complement strand
TTTGCTACCCCTTTAGAAAAAGATCTGAGAAAAAAAATAAGTATGCTGGGTGTCAGTCACCTTGTGGCTTTGAGCGGCTTTCATTTGGGAATATTGTGGGGATTGGTGTATGGCTTGCTTTTGTTATTCTACAGACCCTTACAGCAATACTTATTTCCTTACCGTCATGCACTTTTTGATGTAGGTTTAGTGGCCATAGTATTTTTAGGTGCATATTTGTGGTTTGTAGATTTTCCACCTTCTTTAGTACGTTCATATGCGATGGTACTGGTGGGGTGGGCAGTGCTGTTACTTGGCATGGAACTACTGAGTTTTACCTTTTTAACCACCATCCTACTGACACTTGTTGCACTCTTTCCTTCTTTGTTGGTTTCTCTTAGTTTTGGACTTTCCGTGGCAGGTGTATTTTATATATTTTTGTTGTTACACTACAGCAAAGGGGTTCAGACATGGATCATCTCATTGATTTTTATCCCTTTGGGTATCTTTGTTCTGATGCTTCCTGTTGTACACACTATTTTTGGGGTGACAAGCGACTATCAGCTTTTGTCACCATTGCTTTCACTCTTATTTATTCCTTTTTATCCCTTGGTAATGGCATTGCATAGTTTGGGCTTTGGATCTATGTTTGATACGGTTCTGTTAGGATTGTTTAATATGCCTCAAGAAAGTACAGAGTCATTTTTCCCTATCTGGGCTATGCCTGGGTATATAGGATTATCTATAGGGGCTATATGGAGCAAAAAACTTTTTTGGTTAGTGTTAGGAATAGCATTATTTTACGCTATTTATATTTTTTCATTATGAATATTGTCTCTTTCTTCACGGGTTGCGTTGCTCCAACTTCAAATAAAAAATGTAAAGCTATTTACCTTTTTTATTTTCACAGTTCCGAACCTATAAATGACAAACTATTTTCATTTATTTAAGGTTCTCATATATGGTCTATTTCTTCATTTTTGTTGAGTAGGTCACAAAATTTGAGACCATGGATGAAGATAGCCCATGAGATATAGATCCATAAAAAGAAAAATAGTAAGATGCTGATACTCCCATAGATACTTGCATAGGTTTTATTGTGGAGAACATAGAAGACAAACGCGCTTTTAGAGAGATACCATATAAGAGAAGCGATAAAAGAGCTTATCAGTGCAGCTGAGACATCTATACGTATATTGGGCGAAAGTTGGTAGGCAATGTAAAACATCATCCATACAATGAAGTAGGGTACAAAAGTATAGAGGTGTATGAAGCTTGTGATCTTGCTTTTATCGAGATAGACTTGTATCTCAGAAGAGAGATAAAATGAAGTAGCCATCATGGATGGGATAATGAAGAGCAGCAGTAGATAAGTCTTTACTGCCTGCCAGATACTGCGTTTTGAAGTTGAAAAGATATCATTGACGATGTAGTCATAGTCTTTGAAAAACATGACCACTGCAAAAGTCACATACAATACCCCAAGATATCCCAAGGTGTCAGCATTTTCTACAAAGGTATTGATGTACTCCATGATCACTTTTGAATCGGTAGGCATGAGGTTGGAAAAAATGTGTGATTCTAGTTTTACATACATTGTATTAAAGAGGGGCATGGTAGTAAAGATAGCAAGCATTATGACTAAAAGAGGAATAATGGAAAAGAGTGTACTCCAACTCAAGCTGGAAGCATAGTATCCCAATTTGGTATCAAAGAGATCTGTGATGAAATCTCTTATGAAAAAGTAATAGTTTTTAAGTATAACTTTAAATTGACTATTCTTTTTCATAAAAACCTTTTTTTAGTTTGGTAATCCCATTTTACCCGGGTTAAGTATGTTGTTAGGATCAAAGGCATGTTTGATACTTTTAAAGAGGTCAAGTTCTACATCATTGAATGCGATGTTCATAAACGCTGCTTTACTTGTACCGATACCATGTTCTCCACTCAGTGTTCCACCCATATCTACCACAAGTTGGAATATCTCTTCTATGGCTTGGTGACCATCATGAAGTTGTTTCTCATCTGAACCGTCTACCATAACATTGACGTGGATGTTTCCATCACCCGCATGTCCAAAACATGGTACTTTAAATCCATACTTGTCGCCTATGGCATAGATACGTTTAAGTGCTTCAGGCAACATACTTCTTGGTACTGAGATGTCTTCATTGAGCTTTTTGCTTCCAAAGATAGTAATGGAAGGAGAAGCATTACGTCTTGCATACCAGAGTTCAGTTCTTTTCTTCGCATCATGTGCGACAATGAAATCCTGAGCCCCATTTTCTTTAAATGATCTTTCTAATGTTTCTAGTTGAAACTCTACTTCTTCTATGACATTACCGTCAACATCACCTATGAGTAATGCACCTGCATCTTCTGGTAATTTGATGCCAAGTTTTTCTTTAAGTGCTTGGACCACCAGGTCATCCATAAACTCCATAGCCACAGGGTTGGCACCTGATGCAAGTGATTTAAATACAGCATTCATTGCAGCATCGACAGAAGGGAAGATCCCCATATACGCTTTTGTAAACTTAGGTTTAGGAATGAGTTTCACTGTGATCTCTGTAATAACAGCTAATGTACCTTCACTGGCGATGAGGATACCCGCTATGTTGTAGCCTGCTACATCTTTGATGGTACGTTTACCGGCACGAATGATGTCACCGTTTGGACGGACTGCACGGAGCGCCATAACATAGTCTTTAGTGATGCCGTACTTTGCTGCACGCATACCACCAGCATTTTCACTCACATTTCCACCAATGGTAGAGTACTCTTCACTGGCCGGATCAGGTGGATAAAACAGTCCTACCTCTTCAGCTGCTTTTTGTAGATCCATATTGATGACACCCGGTTGCACTACGGCTACCATATTTTCCATATCGATCTCAAGGATCTTGTTCATATGCTTTTCCAACCCTAAAGTGACACCACCTTGGGTAGGCAGAGCACCTCCTGTAAATCCAGAACCTGCTCCTCTTGGTGTTATGACGATATGATGCGTATTGCAGTATGTGAGTATGGCGCTTACATCAGCCTCATCTCTGGGAAAGATAACGGCTTCAGGTTCAAACCTTGTACGTGTAGCATCGTAAGAATAGGCAATGAGGTGTGCTTTATCGCTGTATACATTTTCTTTGCCTACAAGTTTTTCAAACTGTACTATATGTTTTTTATCTAACATGGTATACGTCCATTACAATGATTCCATAGTGTTATAATAGTTGCCTTCAGCCTTACTGCCAAACCAACCTGACTCGAGTGCTTCAAACCGCATATAAAAAGGAAATTTCCCTTTTGTGGGAAGATCAGCCATAGGTTTTTGAGACACTATTTTTCCTGAAATAGGATCTAAAAGTGCAGCAGTGTTTTTACGTACGATATAGATAAGACCTACCTGATATTTTTTTGCAAAATCAGCAAGGTTCTCTTTTGTTGGTCCTTCCTCGCCTTCTACGGAAAGATAGAGTGCAAAAAGGTCTGGATGTATCCATTTTTTAGTATCACTAGATACGATCTTCGCATAGGTATCTGCATCTGGTGCCAAGAGAAGAACATTATTGTAAAGGTATCCACCGATGACTTTGTCTTTAGGTGAAACAGCTGTTTTAATCGTAGGGAGCTCATCGTGATGCAGGATATCAGCATTGAGCAATGAAGCAGATCCGTCCGATGAAGTTTGGGTAATACGACTTGTAATGGCTGTAAGATCATTACCGTAGTTATGTATCACAACGCCGCTCATGCCATTGACAGGAAATTTTGAGTTGAGTGTGATCGATCTGTCTTTTACTGATTTGATAGAAGTATGTACGGTTTGAGGGAAAAAACCTGCAAAAAGAGGTAAAGAGAATAGAGCGATAAGAGCTATTTTGTGCATAGCGATCCTTTGGGTGATAAAATAATTGTATTGATTATACAAGCAATATAGTAAAAGTTTATTGATGTCTGTATGGTAGCGGGTAGATTAACTTATTTAAGTTATAATTATGTCCAATTAATTAGTAGGGATAATGGTGCAGGATGGGAAGTCTTAAAAGTATATTGGTATGGATATTCATATCAAGTTCATTATTCGGGGCAAAAGTCACACATGAACACTGGGGAAAAGGTGAAACTTTTTCTGAGTATTTAATTTCTAGAAATATTTCAACAGATCTATTAAATGATGTTTCGGAAACGGATATCGAGTTTCTCTCTGAAATCGAAGGCGATCAGCCATTTTATGAGCTAAAAGATACAGAAGGTACATTAGAACAGGCACTCATTCCTATAGGGAAAGAGATGCAAATAAGGTTGGCTAAAGAGCGGGGGAGTGATGTTTATAGTTTCGATATTATTCCTATAGAGTACAAAGAAGAAGAATACAGTGCCACCGTTACCATAGAAAAAAATCTTCATACAGACATTACAAATACATTACATCATCCTGCATTGGCAGATAAAATGGGACAACTCTTTAAGGGTACAGTGAATGCGAAAAAATTTAAAAAGGGAGATAAAGTCTCGTTTCTCTATACTCAGAGAACAAGAATGGGGGCACCATACGATACTCCACATATTAAAATAGCACTCTATGATTCCAATACTAAGAGACAATTTATCTATGCAGATGAAGATGGTTATGGCTACAAAAGTGCTAAAAAGTCTCAAGCATATACGGTAACAGGTAAGAAAAAAGTAACCTATAAACGTAGGGTTCCCTCAAAAAGTACTTCTTCAAGTTTTGGAATGCCGTTGCGGCATATACGTATTACATCTTCTTTTACGCACAGACGATTTCATCCTATATTGAAATGCTATCGTCCGCATCACGGTACAGATTTTGGTGCAAGAAGAGGGACACCTCTTCTTGCAGTAAACTCCGGAACGGTGAGTTTTTCCGGCTATATGAATGGATATGGAAAAGTAGTTAAGATTAAGCATAAAGGCGGTTATGAATCACTCTATGCTCATCAGAGTCGTACCCGCGTGAAAAGAGGGCAACATGTCAAGAAGGGTCAGATCATAGGATATGTAGGAAGTACAGGACGAAGTACAGGTCCCCATTTGCACTTTGGACTGAAGAAAAATGGAAGATGGATAAATCCTATGAGTGTATTACATAAGGGCTCAATCAAAGACACTGTTTTAAAAACATTTACCGAATATAAAGATGTGACGAAAACAAAATATAAAGAAGTAGTGATAAAAGATGCAAAAGAGAATAAAGTAAAACTGTTAGCTAGTATGAAAAAAGAAGGTATACCTTTTGTATGGGATGGGTATCAGCAAACAAGCATGAGAGTAGAAGATGAACAAGCAGATCAAACACTTTAAACTTCAACCCTTGGTTGATGCCAAATTTATAGCAACATCGTTTGCAACATACGAACAGGATGGTATCAAGAAGTCGTGGGAAGTCGTTCAAGCCCATGACAGTGTTGCCATACTTATGTATCATAAAGAAAAGAAATCATTTGTTTTAGTGAAGCAGTTCCGTCCGGCAGTCTACTTGAACAATGACCATGGTATGACGGTTGAACTATGTGCAGGTATCGTAGATAAAGAACTTTCTTTGGAAGAAATAGCGATAGAAGAGATTGAAGAGGAGTGTGGTTATGCTGTTCCCCTTCAGAACATAGAAAGAATTACCTCTTTTCATACGTCCGTAGGGTTTGCAGGAAGTAAACAGATACTTTACTTTGTAGAAGTCGATGAGAGTATGAAAGTCAGTGAAGGCGGTGGTGTGGATCATGAGCAGATAGAAGTATTTTATCTGCCTGTAGATGAAGCCAAAAACCTTATCTATGATGAAAGCATAGCAAAAACACCTGGGCTTATGTTCGCATTTATGTGGTGGTTTGAAAAGAACTGATCAGCAAAGACCCATTTGCAAGAAGAAAATTATACTAAACAGCAGTAGTTGCATAATAGGTACTTCCATCTGTAAAGGAATTGACTGTAAGTTTTGAGAACTTTTCAAGATAATCCCAAAACTCATCTTTCAGTTTTTGGTCAATATCGGTTGCTCTGAGTGCCGTTTCCATACACCCTAACCATTCAAAACGAGATTTGTCATAGATAGAAAACTGATCATGTATACGTAACATATATTCATTTAGATCAGTACCGCTGGCTGCTTCGTTATATACTTTTGGTCCTCCACAGAGTTCGATGAAGAAAAGTGCATTCTTTTCTTTGACTTTGTCAAATTCCTCTTCATCCTGAGGAAAGAAGTTTGCGATACCGCTGTCGTAGATCTCATCATAAAATCTATACATTAGATCTTTCATCCCATCATACCCCAATGCTTCATAAAACTCACGAGGAGGTAGCTTCCATTCTACGGGAGCACCTTTTTCTACAGGACTTGCTTCATACATATTGACTCCATTATTAATAATTGCAGGTATTTTATCAAACTTATAATAAATATAAGCAAAGTGATTTAATCACAATATCTCTTTAGAAGACATTGATACTCTTCTATGCGTCTGTCCCGTAAAAATGGCCATATGTCACGTACCTCTTTTGTGCGCTCATGCTCGATATCTGCATATAGTATGGTTTCATTTGCCTGGTCTGCTTGAACTAGTATCTCTCCCTGCGCACCACAAACAAAAGAGTTACCCCAAAAACGAGTACCCGCCATTACACCTGCACTATCTGCTTCAAAGCCTACACGGTTACAGCTGAGTACGG
>JAPHUJ010000262.1 GCA_026193735.1 Sulfurovum sp. | reverse complement strand
CTATATTTTCTTTAGCTTCCATTACGCCACATCCCATGGAGCTTTTTTAGACACATTTGCAAATACAGGATTTTCAAAAGCATAGTGAAGATCTTGGGCTAAATTGAGCAAACCTCCATATCCACCGTAGCTGGTTTTCTTTTCCTGGTTCACATCGATAAAGGAAATCTTTTTCTTTATCGCTGTATAAAGACTCCGTCCTCCAGCAAGTAGAATATCCGCACCCTTTTCATCTATTACTTTAGATTGCTGTGATGCCGGTGTTTTCATCAAGATACCATCTGGACCTAAGTACTCTCGTGCTTTCTCTATATCATCTGCAGTTGATTTACGTATGGAGGTTGCTACCACTTCAACACCCAGGTCTTGTAAACCGGATGCTATGGACCAGGCTTTATTTCCCCCTGTATTGAGTACAGCTTTTTTCCCTGCAAACAGTTTTTTATAAGGAAGAAGTTTTTCTTCCAAGGCAGCTTCCTCTTCAGCTATGACCTGCTCTGCTTTCTTTATTAAAGCAGGATCACCTAAAGCTTTGACGATCTCCATAATGGCAAAAGATGTGTCTCGTTTACCATAAAAAGAGACAGATATCCATGGTATCCCATAATTCTCCTCCATTTTACGACAAAGTGTTATCAGAGATTTGGCACAAACTATTACATTGAGCTTTGCACGGTGCGCAGTACGTATACTGCTGACACGTCCATCGCCACTGAGAGAACTCAAAATGCGAATACCGATCTTTTCAAACATTGGCAAATACTGCCACATGTCTCCCGTTACATTATAATCACCGATAAGATTGATATCATAATGCGTGGTTATCTCAGGCTCTTTGGTACCGATGAGATGCTCCAAAACTGCTTCTCCTGCAATACGGGAACCAAGATTTTTCCCACCGACAAACCCAGGCGCATGTACAGGTACAACAGGTACCCCATATTTTTCACTGCCTAACTTACATGTCATATCTATATCATCTCCCATCAATGCAGTCACACATGTCGAATAGACAAAAATGGCTTCAGGATTATAATGCTCCATGACATGGTCTATAGAATCTTCCAATCGTTTATCACCGCCAAAGATGACATCATTGGTGGTGATCCCTGTAGTAAAACCCATAAATGTATGATTACGTCCCTCGTAAGAACTCAGTGTTTCACGTGTTTCCCATGAAGCTCCGAGACAGGTTTGTGGTCCATGTACCAAATGCACAGCATCTGCATAAGGGAAAAGTGATATTTGTGCTCCATCAAAAGCACATCCACCCGCAGCTAGCCCTGGTTTTGGCTTATCACACCCTTCTCCCGGTTTCTTATCTTTGCTATGAGAACATGCACTCTCATTCATCAACTCTTTTATCTTCGCGCGATTGACCATAAAGGACTCCTTTGGAGTATTATTTGTTTATAGTTATGCAAGTTTTGTACCAGAAGAACGTAAGTGGTTTCCCTCATACTACTGTATGATATTTAATCACCATAACTTGAAAAACTATGTTATAGTGATTGACACTTTGTATTTTACTAATCTGGTTTTTTTCAAAAAGACTTTTTTACTTCAATAGAAAGAAGTAAAAAGGATAACCATGTCAATACTACATCTTGAGTATCTCAGTCGAGATGCTTATTTATCTTCTATTTCAACTATTCAAGACCAAAAAAGCCTAAAATTTGCAAATATGTCACTTAAATGGTGGGATGAACATTTCAACTGGCAGGCAAATGGATGTGTTGCCTTATGTGACTCAGATAATATTCATCTATGTTATATCTTTTTTAAAATGGATCAATATCGTATGTACTTGACTATCCACAATATCTTTACACCTCATTCTATGAGACGTAAGGGGTATGCATATGAACTTTTAAATGAGATCTTTAATATTGCTATTAAAAAGAAGGTAAAAAGATTTAAACTCAGCTCAATATCCAAATCTCTGGATTTTTATCTTGCCTTGGGTTTTGCCTATTGGGGAGTGAACAGTGTGGGTGATTATTATTGTGATTTACCTATCCCGACAAAAGGACTTAGCACACTTAATGCCATGGTCACGCAGGCAGATACAGCTACATTAATAGGTAAAAATATGGATATGATCTATAAAAAAGTCAATGGAAATAGTCTAATTCTGAATGAAATACAATTAAAAACGTATGAAAATGATAAAATAAAAATGGGAGATCAATACATGCTCAATCATTTGATAGATAATAAACACTTAATATAAAAGTATATCAGTATGCAGCCAAGTAGATTTTGTATACTTTGAAATGCTATTTAAAGGAACACTATGAAAAAAATCTATTTAGCTGGTCCAGATGTTTTTGAAAAAAATGCCCTAGCCCAAGGAGAAGCACTTAAAAAACTCTGTAATGATTTTGGCTTTGAGGGCTTATTCCCTTTGGATAACGTCATCGAAGAGGATGATCCTGTAAAAATGGCAGAAGCTATAAGAGTGGCCAATATAGAGCTCATCCGTCAAGCAGATCTGATCATGGCGAATCTCACTCCCTTTAGAGGATTTGAACCGGATTCAGGTACTGTCTATGAAGTCGGTTATGCTGAAGCATTGGGAAAACCGGTCTTTGGATATACTGCTGATCTTTGTGCATTAAAAGAGCGTCTCATAAATTCACAAAATCTTCATGAAGATGCAACACACTGTTTAGATGGGAAGTTCATCGAAGACTTCGGACTTTCTCACAACCTGATGTTTTCCCATACCTTGGTCGCAACAGATGCAAGATCGTGTTTGTTGATTATCCAAAATTTCTACAATACATAGATCATCACAGTATCATTATGTTTGACCATTGATAGTACATAAATTGCATTTAAACAAGTGACTATTGACAAACTAAAAAAACTCTATTATGATAGAAGAAAAAGGAATTACTATGAAAGTTGCTGTGCCCGTTAAAGACAAATCATTGAACTTTTTCGGTAATGCGGGACATACTCCCTATTTTGCTGTATATAACGTTAAAGGCGGAGGGATGTTCAAATCATTTGAACTTGCAGACCTACGTCAAAACCCGCGTACTGATCTTGACCATGAACATGAAGAAGATGACCATCACTGTAACCATGACCATAATGATGAAGCCCACGTACAAGAACATTTTATAATGGGAAAAGTACTGGAAGATTGTGATTTTCTCATCGTTAAACGTGCCTGTAAAAATACAGCCGCTGCTATGGCTAACTACGGTGTTGTCATTAAAAAGTATAATGGAGATTCAAACAAAGCAGATGCTGTACTTCATGCTGTTTCTTCCCAATTAGTATGAAAAACCTGAACACACTTATCACTTCTTCTGGTGTTAGAATGCCTAGGATCATCTATGGCACCGCATGGAAAAAAGAACGAACAGAAGCGCTAGTCATAGAAGCCGTCAATATGGGTTTCAGAGGTATTGACACTGCCTGTCAGCCTAAACACTACCACGAAGCTGGTGTTGGTATAGCACTTCAAAAACTCTCTAAACAAGGGATAAAACGAGAAAGCCTCTATCTTCAGACCAAGTTTACACCCCTTAGTGGACAAGATCCCAAGAAGATACCTTATGATCAAAATGCTTCACTCACAAACCAAGTTCTACAATCCTTTGAAATCTCAAAATCCAACCTCAAAACAAATTATGTTGATTCACTGTTACTGCATTCTCCGCTCTTTCCTTTTTCAAATCTTATGGAAGTATGGAAAGCTATGGAGAGTATCGTAGAAAGTGGCGGAGCACTTCAATTAGGGATCAGTAACTGTTATGATCTAAAAGTATTGGAACGGCTCTATAAAGAAGCGAAGGTTAAACCCGACGTAGTCCAGAACAGGTTTTATACTGAAACTGATTATGACCTTGTATTACGTCTCTGGTGTAAAGATAAAGGGATCATTTATCAAAGTTTCTGGAGCTTGACAGCCAACCCGCATATTCTCACCCACAATACGATCAAGTCCCTTGGAGCCAAATACAAACGTACTGCATCTCAAATATTTTTTCGTTTTCTGATACAAATAGACATCGTACCTTTAACAGGTACCACCTCGGAAACACATATGAAAGATGATATGAGTCTCTTTGATTTTGAACTTGATGATGATGAAGCGGCAAGTATAAATTTACTGCTGCTATAGCATCTGTTCTTTCTTACTAACCTTCAACTCTCTTCTCCCAGTGCTTTGGAGAGCAACTCTGTATCGTTGATGATCGTTGTAGTCAAAAAAGGGTCTCCCTCTTTTTTAGACATTGTAGAGTATCCTTCATGTGATCCACACTCTGGGCACTTTCCTTCATTGAGTAATGCCAACTGATCTACTGTGATCTTAGCATCACAGTTTTGACAATAAAAATACGTATCCATTATAATCCTTTTAAATATATAAATGCAATTATTATTCTTATTTGGAATAATAATTGCATAAACTTTGCAAAGGATATCACTATGAATACAAGAATTTTTTGCCAGCACTGTGATAGCCACTATGAAGTGGATCTTGAAGAAGCAAGACTTGTACAAAAGTATCACAATGACAGGATATCATTTGAAAACAACACTTATTATTTTAGGAATACAGAGTGTTTTTTTCATTTGGTAAAGCAACTTAAGCGACAAAACAATCAAAATAAATAATATAAGGAGGAACAGCAGTGGATGAAAATACATTAGCATGGCTTAAAGAAAACGCTTATTCCCCGAATGATATCGATCTTCAGGGAAACTATGGAAATACGGCTTTAATGAAAGCATCAAGAGAAGGAAATGCTGTCATAGTAGCACAACTGTTGGATGCCGGTGCCGATATTTCTTTGTTAAATATAGATGGTAATACCGCACTGTGGCTAGCCTGTTTTGGAGAAAACCCTAAGGTACTCTCTTTGCTTATTAATGCAGGTATCGAGATAGATACACCCAATGTCAATGGTGTCACGTCACTCATGTATGCCTCATCCAGCGGAAAAAAAGAAATGGTAGAAATGTTGGTCAATGCAGGTGCAGATGTCAGTATCAAAAGTCCCGATGACTTTACTGCCCTGGATCTTGCAGTTACACCACAGATCCTAAAAATACTACGAGATGCCCGTTAAGTCTTTTTCTTTTAAAAACATTGCCAATTGTGAATCAATATTGGTCACATGCCGTTTGAACTTTTCATAGGCATACTCATTAATATAGGATTGTCCAAATACCGGCATTTTTTTAGCTCTCATATAAAAATGTTCCATCTCGTCCAAAAGAGTCTGATGCTCTTGCAAGTGTTCTGTCAATCCATAAAAATCATGCTCATGCATCAAATGTTCTTCTAAAGCGAAATGCTCTTTTGTTTGTGTGATCATCTCTTCAAAAAGAGTTAAAAATTCACACTTGGGCGATAATTTCATATAAGACAAAATATCTAAAAATTCATCATGCTTTTCATCCATAGCATCAATGCCCAATAATAATTCATCGATCATTGACACTCATTGTTGAAAAAATATTCATATATCATATTCATATTGATCAATCCCATATGATATCTTCATCACATTCTATTAGATCAATTTCTTCATTATAATTACAAAACTCATCTTCATCAATATGATGGATATAATGATTAAATCCAAAATCTTCTACTTCTATAATGTTACATTCATACATCTCATATCCTTTTTATTTAAGTTATCAAACACTATACAAATAACATTCCAATAAAAAATCTCTAAAATATGCAATTCTTGTACTTACTCTACAAAAATAAGACAAAAATGTCGTAAAATGTACATATTTATTCAAAAAATCATCTTTTACCTCTAAATAAACCTCTTATATAGTGTATATATCAAAATATTTATCTAGACATAGCTTCGCATCATAATTGCACTATATAGAATATGACTCTAATAATGAAGGAACACTATGAACCCCCAAAGTGCAAAAAGATCACTTGAATATTTGTGTGAAAGAAAAGTCCCCGTCTTTTTATGGGGACCTCCGGGGATAGGAAAATCTTCTATCGTAGCGCAAATTGCTAAAGACCAGGGCATTGCCTGTATTGATCTGCGTCTCTCATTACTTGACCCGACAGATCTTCGAGGTATTCCTTTTTTTGATACAAAAAAAGATACAGCCGTATGGGCACCCCCTTCCTTCTTACCTGATGGAAGCCAGAAGAAAGGCATACTCTTTTTGGATGAACTTAATACCGCTGCTCCCATGGTACAAGCTTCTGCCTATCAGCTCATCTTAGACAGGAAGATAGGTGAGTACACTTTGCCAGAGGGTTGGGCTATCGTTGCTGCGGGTAACCGTGAAAGTGACCGTGGTGTTGTCTTTCGTATGGCAGCGCCACTTGCAAACCGTTTTGTCCATCTAGAGATGGAAGCAAACGTCAAAGAGTGGCAAAGTTGGGCAAGAGATGTAGATATAGATGTGAGCATCATCTCATTTATAGGCCATCGTCCTGATGCTCTCTTCTCTTTTAACACTCAAGATGACAGTCGTTCGTTTGCCACGCCGCGTACATGGGAATATGTCAATGAGATACTCGCTTCCGAGCCTGATGCAGATCTCATTATGCCATTGGTATCGGGTGCTATTGGTGAAGAACTGGCAGCTTCATTTTTAGGATTTAGATCCGTAGCAGGAAGCTTACCTGATCTAGACGGGATATTTGAGGGAACATGTATCGACATTCCCACTGAGGCAGCAACACTTCACATACTTTGTACAGCGCTCTCGATGCGGATAGATGACTATACCAGTTCAAAAAAACTCAATAACCTGATCATATATACACTGGGTCTTCCAGGAGAGTTTGCTGTGATGATCATACAAGATCTTAGAGAGCGTCATATTGAACTGGATCATGTAGACAGTTGGACGCTTTGGATGCGTAAATTCAATACGTTATTACACTAATGCAAAGCGAAGATCTTCTTATTAAAGCCAAAAGTCAACTTACGATAAAGCACCCCTACTTTGGTATGCTTGCGTCAAGGCTTAAACATGAGAGCAGTGCAAAGATCAATGCCTATGCCAGTAATGGAAAACGGTTTTTATATAATCCAGAGTTCATGGCCAGACGTAACATAGATGAGATCATGTTTATCTTAACTAACTGTGTTATGCATCATGTACTTTCACATCAACAACGCCGTCTTGATCGACGTGGTTCACTTTGGCAACTCTCCACTGATTATGCCATTAACAATTTACTGCATCAAAACGGTGTGTCCATACCACAGGGCGCTAACTTCAATGATGAGTATAAAGGTATGTATGCTGAAGAGATATACGATGCACTCAAAAAGGCACATTTTGCTGATATCCCTGATGCATTTGATAATGACAATGTTCTTCCCAATCAAAACCTTGCAGCCGAGGCATTATCAAACAGCGAAGACAATAAAGATATCGATGTCTTTTCAAATATTGAAAACATAGACGAAGAAATCGATCCTGAAACAGAATCCCAATGGAACTATGCTGAGTCAGTATCACAGGAATTGTCACAACGAAAAAGTGCTATGCCATCAGGATTAGATCGCCTTGCAAAAAAAATAAAAGTCAATGACGTTGACTGGCGTTTTGAACTTTACAATGCTATCAACCGTCATATGCGTAACAATTATTCATTTATGCCACCTAATAAAAAGCATATTCACCGTGGTTTTTTTCTACCTTCTTTAACCAGTGACACTCTGAGTCTCAGTGTCGCTATAGATACATCAGGGTCTATTAATAATGAACTATTGAGTGCCTTTATGGAAGAGTTTAAAAATATTAT
>JAPHUJ010000116.1 GCA_026193735.1 Sulfurovum sp. | reverse complement strand
TAACCTGTTGTTGTTCTAGTTTTTCTAAAAGATAATTATAGCTTTCTTCTTCAATAATATCATAAGAATTTTGCCCCTGATTGTTTACACTTCGTACTAAAAAGTGCATCAGTTGACAACTCTCGCGATTTCATCTAATGATGTTAGACCACTAAGTGCCTTAGCATAACCATCCTCTTTCATGCTATGCATTCCTTTTTCAGATGCTACATTTGCAATTTTTATGCTTGTTGTATTTGTTACTATCATTGCTTCAATCTCTTCATCGATCTCTAGGATCTCAACAATTGCTTGACGTCCTTTGTATCCTGTATTGCGACACATAGTACATCCTTTGGCTTCAAAGAGTGTAGGCTCTCTATGTTGCTCTATTACTCGCTTACTTATTCCCATTTCTAAAAGCTCTTCCGTACTCTTTTGGATAGGTACCTTACAATGTGGACAGAGTTTTCGCACAAGACGCTGTGCAATAACTGCTAAAAGACCAGAACCAATAAGATAAGCTGGGATATTTAGATCACCAAGACGAGGAATAGTACCTACAGCATCATTGGTGTGAAGGGTTGAAAGAACCAAGTGACCTGTGATCGAAGCACGAACAGCCAACTCTGCTGTCTCTTCATCACGTATCTCCCCTACAAGCATAACATCAGGATCTTGACGCATAAAAGCACGAATTGCTGCATGATAATTATAACCTGCTTTTTCATTTAACTGTGTTTGTTTGACAAACGAGAACTTATATTCTATAGGATCTTCGATAGTCATAACATTTTTCTTAAGTGAATCAACTTTCCTTAGTGCTGAGTAGAGTGTGGTCGTCTTACCACTACCGGTAGGACCAACGACAAGGACAATACCATAAGGTTTTGAAAAGTATTTTTCAATTTTTTTACTGTTTTCTTCGCTAAGTCCTAAATGTATCAAATTAAAAAGCGATGTATTTCTACCCAAAAGACGCATAACGATATTTTCACCATGATTTGTTGGTAAGGTTGAAACCCGAAGATCAAACTGCTCATTAAAAAAACTGTAACTAAAGGCACCATCTTGCGGTTTACGCTGTTCTGAGATATCAAGATCACTCAAAATTTTGATACGTGCTGTAATCTGTGGATGTATCTCACTAGGCAGTGAATAGTAGTGCTGCATGACTCCATCAATACGGTAAAAGACATGACTCACCATCCCCTCAGGAGTGATATGTATATCGGTAACACGGTCTTTTATCGCATTATTGAGCAGTAGATCAACAAGATGTGGTGTATTTACTTCTTGTCCATCAATCACTTTTTTTACCATTGCCCGGACTTCAACTTCTATAGGATTATCAAGTTGATAATAATATATCTCAGCATAACGTGCGATAGCACGTTTATCTCCAACTACGAACTTCACCTGCTTATGTGAAACTTTACGAAGATAATCATGTGTTTTCAGGTCATTAACTTCACCTGTTGCAACAACAAGATAACTAGCATCAACACTAATAGGTAAAATATTTAGCGATGTGGCGATATTTTGAGGTACAAGCTTGAGTGCTTCTTCAGAAGGTATTATACTCTCTAAATCGATAAACTCTAAGTTGTTCTGCATGGCAATTGCCTCAGCAAACTCTTCAGAGGTAACAAAATTCAAATCTTGAAGAATCTCCCCTAAGAATTTAGGGTTTGCTTTTTGTACATCCAGGGCAATATTAAGCTGTTCTACTTTAAGAAATCCTAATTCTATAAGGAGTTCTCCTAGGGGTTTGTTGTAAGCCATGTTTTACCTTTTTATGGATTGATTGTGATAACAAAAGGTTTAGAGACTGTTCTACCATCTGCAGAAAAAGAACAATTTATTATAGCTGTGCCACTTGGTCTACTTAAAGTTAAATTAGTAATTGTATAAGTACTTGGAATATATTGAAAACTAGTAGTATATGGTGCACTGATAGTACAGCTGGAAGTCGGTACACTAAAATTACCATCAATGACAATAGTTGCAGAATAAGTCAGTGTTGTGCTAGTAGTATCAGGAAGCTTATCATTTACAATACGCAAAGGGTTATCATTACACCTTACATTCCGTTGTAGTTCAGCAAGTGTCACCCACTTCACAATATCATCATATTGGTCTGTTGGTCTGTTAATATTTGGATATGTTGTACTGTCATCTGCCGTAGTAGCTGGCCCATAAATAGTAACTACATTAGGTGTTGATGTCGTATCAATCGCAGTCTGCATATTATAGTTGGCAGATTCATGGGCTATAACAAAAGCTACATTTGAAATTGTACGTGCTGGAGAAACACTATTATCAATCACATTTAAGTTCGTAACGGTT
>JAPHUJ010000311.1 GCA_026193735.1 Sulfurovum sp. | reverse complement strand
TAATAATACTGTACTTAAAGGTATTTACTTCAAGTACATCTTGAAAAACCCTGAGAAAAACCATATTATTACTACTTCCGTAGAGCATCCTTGTATTTTAGATACACTTCACTTTTTAAGTGATAACGGATTGGTTGAAGTGACATATATTGATGTAGATGAAACTGGCGGCATTGATGCAGAATCGATTAAAGCAGCTGTGACCGACAAAACCATACTCATCTCCATGATGTGGGCTAACAATGAAACAGGTATGATATTTCCTATAGAAGAAGTCAGTACTTTTGCTAAAGAAAAAGGGATCTTATTTCATACGGATGCAGTGCAAGCCATAGGAAAACTTCCTATAGATCTCACAAAAATTGATGTTGATTATCTAACTTTTTCAGCCCATAAATTTCATGGTCCAAAAGGGATAGGTGGTCTCTATGTAAAAAAAGGAAGATCCCTACCAAATCTTCTACATGGTGGAGAACAAATGGGTGGTAAACGTGCCGGTACGCTGAATGTTGCATATATCGTTGGGATGGGACTTGCTATGAAACAAGCAGCAAAACATGTAGAAAAGATGAATACCGAAGTACGTAGACTCAGAGATAAACTTGAAGATGCCATATCACAAATATCTGACAGTATTGTCGTAGGTCCCCGTGAGAAACGTACTCCAAACACCATCCTTATCTCACTTAGAGGTATTGAAGGTGAGTCTATGTTGTGGGATCTCAACAAAGCAGGTATCGCTGCGTCAACAGGAAGTGCCTGTGCATCAGAGTCTCTTGAAGCCAATCCTGTTATGAGTGCTATTGGAGAAGACCCCGAACTTGCCCACACAGCGATGCGTCTAAGCCTCTCTCGTTTTACAACAGAAGAAGAGATCAACTACACCATCACAGCATTTATAAACGCGGCAGAACGTCTACGTTCTATCTCATCAACCTATGCCTATACCAATGAAGTAGGATAATGCGTACCCACCGTAATATCACAGATGAGGAACTGCACAAGTTAGGTGCAGTTCGTGACTGGAACGAAGATATTGCAAAAACACTCACCGTCAATAGTGAACTGTTATGGGTACACAACCGTCGTAAAAAGTTCACCTCTCTTGATCAAAATGATGGACGGCTTGTCAAACGAGTGAACATTATTGGCTTCAATAACTGTGATATTAAAACTGATTTTGGAGACTATTCTCTTGAAAGTGGTAAAAATGTACATGATGCCTGTGGTTGCTTACGTTTTTGTGACTGCTACGGTAGGCTTTATCTACTAAATAAACAAATACAAAGTGCAGTACTAAACTAGGAGATATCATGCAATACCTCATTGACATTCGTATAGATGGACACAAGAAAAGCACCTTCCGTGTTGATGGAAAGAATGAAAAACAAGCACTTGAACGACTTGAACTTCGCCTGCCACCACAGCAGAGAGATAGTTATAGTGTTGATGCTATTAAGATCGATCCCACCAGTATCGGAGATGAAGAACCCTACGGTATATTCTCAGGCGAATAACCACACTTGCTTTCACCAAAGGAATACTTTTGACACTTGAACCTATTGGTACTATCCATACACCTTATACCAACCTTGAACAAATGCCCATACAACCTAAGGGTGCCGCAGATGTCATTGGCACACTTGTTGTATATGATACCTATAAAGAAGGTCTTAAAGACCTGGATGGTTTTTCTCATGTGTATATTTTGTATCATTTCCATAAAGCAATGCGCAGTGAACTTTTAGTCACTCCGTTTATGGACACAGAAGTACGTGGTGTTTTTGCCACACGGTCTCCTCTGCGTCCTTCACACATTGGTATGTCTGTGACACAAATTATCTCTGTAGAAAACAATATTGTCACACTAAAAGGTATAGATGTTCTTGATGGAACCCCTCTTCTGGATATCAAACCTTATATTCCTCAGTTTGATGCCGTCACTAATGTCAAAACAGGATGGATGAAAAAAAATGATGCAGAAGTTGCCGAAGCGAGCTCTGATAGCCGCTTTATTTAATGTTACACAACTACTAGAATTAAACTTGCATTACAGAAATAAAATATAACACAAGGAAAAAACCTATGACAAAAGTACAAGAATTCATCTACGATAACAACCTCCAATGGCAAGCTTCATTCAGTGATAAAACAGCCGATTATGCTTACGCTTACCGTGGCAGTCTGATCATCACTCCAGGTAAAGTCATGTCAGCTGATCGTCAGCTCCCTCCTAAAGCAACTGCTACACAAGTCATTCTTGTTACAGACACTGATAAGATCGACTTTATTGCCTGTGAACTTGAGACATTGGATTTCTTTGAAGATTTTGTTGAACGTTATAAGGAGGTACTTTCTCCAAAAGGTCTCTATATGCTCTTTGTCACTGACCTTGATGCTAGTGGAAAATTTGAATATGAAGGATTTACATTTAATATGTTTGCACTTGATGAAAGTTCGGTGTGGAACGAGCTTCTTGATCATGCAGACCTTTCAAAGGGTGACCTCAAAAGATTAAGTGCCCAAGAGAAGATCGAAACGGTGTATGACGGGATCAAAGCTTCAACACTTCGTATTCCTGACAAGTCTTACGAAGAGATCAAAACCCTGCAAAACAGTGACGGAAAAGTACTTTTCGGCGCAGTTTGATCTTCAACGCTACAACACTCCGTGTGATGGAGTGTCTATTCAAATATTTCTTAATTTCAGGATTCAAACAACTCTACTAAAGAATTTGCATGTTTAAAACAACTATGATTATTACACAGAAGATAGTCTGATGTCGTATGATAAAAAACTTTTGTATAGGGTGAGTATGTAAGACTTTTAACCTCTTCAATAGAAGTACCTAACGGCACTTTTACTATAGTATCTTCTTCCATATAACGCAGCGTTTGATCTACCATGCTCGGATGAAAGATCGCTTCCTTCAAAATAACTTCTCCATAATACTGTAGTGTTGTCTCTGCCGTATCGCGATATTTGTTATCAATTAAACTCCCTAAACTCAGTAACAGATCAACCATCATTCCTACAGCACTAGGGTATGAGCCATCATTGACCTCGCCAAGTGTTTCAAATTCACCCCGACTAAAGTACCATTTTCCTGATTCATAATAACGTTCTCTTGCTATGTTTGCTAACCGTTCAGCCTCTTCAAGATAGCTTGTGCATGAAGTCACTTCATATGCACTTACAAGAGCAACACCCAAATAAGCATAATCTTCTAAAAATGCTTCAATTTTAGCAGGTTTATCGATCATAGTACAATGCATTAATATCTCTGTATTCATTTTTACTAAAAGAATATCCATAGATGAGACAGCCTGGTCTAAGTAAGACTTATCATAAATACCTAGTTCAAAAAGTGCTTTGATCATCATAGCATTCCATGAGGTCTGGATCTTTTTATCGATGAATGGATAGACGCGTGCTTGACGAAGATCCTGAAGATGGGGTTTCACACGTTCAAACCAATCTGGTCGTCGTATGGTAACAAAATGTATAATATTACTGCCTTCAAAATTCCCTCCATTCGAACATCCTGATCGCATCGTCATCTTTTTGGCTTCTCTCTCATTAAAACCTGCTTCCTGTAATGCGATGAAGACTTCTTTTCTTGTGTAAACAAAATATTTGCCCTCCTCTCCCTCGGTGTCTGCATCACTCGCTGAATAAAAAAGATTGTCTTGCATCATAAAGTTCGACATAAATGTCACTATCTCTTGTGCAATTTGTAAATAATAGGCATCTTGAAAAATACTATATGCACGAAGATAAACCTCACATAAGAGCGCATTATCGTAGGTCATCTTTTCAAAATGAGGTACCAACCACTCACTGTCAACGCTATAACGACAAAAACCGCCATCTACGACATCATACATTCCACCTGCACACATATTGTCTAAACTATGTTGTATCATGGAAGCGATCTCTTCATCTTTATTCAAAAGATAAAGACTCATTAGAGTATTCAATGTTGAGGCTTGAGGAAATTTAGGCGCAGTACCAAAACCGCCGTAACTTGGCTCAAAATTACTACGTGCCTGTTTAAAAAACTGTGCTCCTGTCTCATGACTTAAAGTTGCAGGTTTAAGTAATGTAATGTCTTTTTTGAGATGTGTTTCAATGACATCTGCATTTTCAAACAATTTCGTATCATTTTTATCTACTGCGGGAGCAATCGTTTGAATTAACTGCATAAACCCAATCCTGTTATGTTTTGATTCAGGGGGAATGTATGTCCCTGCAAAAAAAGGTTTATTTTGGGGTGTCGCAAAAATAGAAGTTGGCCATCCGCCTGCTTTATTGGTCAGTAGCATATGAACGTCTTGATAATGTTTGTCAATGTCAGGACGTTCCTCACGATCGACTTTTATACAGATAAAATGTTCATTTAAATATGCTGATATTTTCTCATCTTCAAACACTTCATGTTCCATCACATGACACCAGTGACAACTGGCATACCCTATGGAAACAAAAATAGCACGGTTTTGTTCTTTTGCTTTTTGAAAAGCTTTATCACACCATGGGTACCAATTGACAGGATTGTTTTTATGTTGTTGCAGATAAGGAGAGTCTTCACTCTCTAGAAG
>JAPHUJ010000261.1 GCA_026193735.1 Sulfurovum sp. | reverse complement strand
GTCAAAAAAGGTGAATTTCAAAAAACTGCCAAGGAGCGTAAAATGCTTTACGAAATTGCTAGACTTAAACATCATTTTGTTGTCTGTTATCATAATGAATTTACTATAGAAGTAACCAAACAACTTCGTGCAAACCACATCCCTTTTGTGGTTGTTGATCCTAGAGAAGATATGGAAGAGATCGCAAAAAAATACCATTATCCTTACTTTGTAACTGCAGAACCACATACAGAAAAAGGTATTTTGAAGTCACATCTCTCTTCAGCAAAAGGTATTATCACATTGGCAGTCAACGTAGCAGACAATATTGCAACCATCGCTTCTGCCAGACTCTATGAAACAGAGATACACCGTGGCAAAAAATATCTCATCATTGCCAATGCAAGAAGCAACGAAGATGACCAAAAACTCCTTAAACTTGGTGCAGATAAAGTTGTCACGGCAACTAAACTTATGGCACAACGTATCAATGCCATGGCGGCACGTCCGGACATGGAAAACCTCCTTCAAGAGTTTCTTTATAAAAAAGATACTCCTCTTGATATGGAAGAGGCAAAAGTGTCAAAAACATCCTGGCTTGCGCTTAAAAAAATAAAAATTGCACGTTTTAGGGACATCGCAAATGTTACTATCATCGGTATACGCCAAAAAGACGGTCGATTCATTCCTATGCCTAAAGGTGATACTATTATTATGCCAGAATCCAAGCTTCTGCTCATCGGGATGGGTGAAGGTATCGCTAAAGCCAAAAAAATTATCCGAAAAAGAGAGAAACCTGAGGAGTTGAAATATGTTTAAACTGTTTCCGCTTGAAAATGGACTTGAAAATGTCCAAGGCTTTTTCTGTGGTGCTACCAATGTAGGCATGAGAACCAAACCTACTGATGCTGCTAATAGTAACATAGACGGTGATGTAGCTTTTATACGAAGTGAAACCCCTTGTGATATCTCGGCTGTTTTTACATCGAACAAATTTCAAGCTGCACCCATCAAACATTTTCAAAAGTACCCTAAAGGCTTTCAAACAGACTTTGTACTCATTAATGCTAAAAATGCAAATGCAATGACTGGTAAAAAGGGGATAGAAGATATAGAGTCTATCATGTCTACACTCTCAACCAAACAAAATGTACTCAATCCGGTAATGTCTTCAACCGGTGTTATAGGCTACCGCTTACCTATAGATAAAATAACATCCGCTTTCGATATGCTAGACTTTAACACTTCAAATTCACACCATGCAGCACGAGCCATTATGACTACAGATGCCTTTAAAAAAGAGTTAGCTTATAGAGTTGAACTTGAAGATGATAGTTCTTTTCATATTGCAGCTATCTGTAAAGGGGCAGGGATGATAAATCCTGCCATGGCTACGATGCTCTGTTTTATCATCACCGATGCTGACGTCCCTAAGTCTGATATGGATGAACTGCTTACAGTTGCTACAGAAGGTTCATTTAACCGTATCTCAGTAGATGGGGACACCTCCACAAACGACACAGTAATGCTTCTATCCAACAAACAAAGTAGCAGCTATGACAAAGATGCTTTTAGTGACGCTTTAAACAAAATCATGTTTGAACTGGCCATGCTTGTACTCAAGGATGGCGAAGGGGCAAACAAACTTGTAGCCTTTGAAGTCAATGGAGCTCGGAATGAAGAAGAAGCAAAGAGAGCAAGTATGGCACTCAGTAACTCTCTTCTGGTAAAAACTGCTCTTTTTGGAGAAGATCCAAACTGGGGACGTATAGCTTCAACCATAGGGGCATCGGGTATAACATGTGACGACGATACCCTTACCATACATTATGATGATCTTCTTATATATTCTGCTGAATTTAGAGAATTAGATAAAGTACGTGAAGAAAAAGCATATAAAATTATGAAACAAGAACGTTTTAAAGTCACATGCGACATCGGTTTAGGTGATGCAAGCTATACCTCTTATGGCTGTGATCTGAGTTATGAGTATGTGAAAATAAATGCGGAATACCGGACTTAAAAAAATTTACTTTTAACTCTTTGCTAAACACAAAAAAGTTATAATATAAAATATATTAATACTAGGAATTAAAATGTTACATGAATACAAAGATGAGATACACGAACTAAAACAGAGCAATGCACATTTTGCAAAAGTTTTTGAAAAGCATAATGACCTTGACCAGCAAGTTGAAGATGCAGAAGCAGGACGTACTCTTTTGACAGATGTCGAACTTGAAACACTTAAAAAAGAAAAGCTTCTTTTAAAAGATGAAGCTTACAAAATGATTTTAGACTATAGAAAAGCTCAAGCATAAGCTTAGGCTTCAACACTTCATGGGCTTTTGCCCATATATTAATCTTCTTACCCTATAATATCTTTAATACATTTATAGGAACGATCATGAAATTACTGCCACTTATACTCATTACCCTGCTTGCTACATTTACCTACGCTGTAGAACCTGGCCATGAGGGAGACGACCATGCAAAAGACGCTCATACCGAAAAAATTCAAGGCATTTACTATGGAACCGTTTTAGAAATAAAAGGTGTCATGGGATACAAATATCTTAAAGTAGATGAAAATGGCACACAACACTGGGTGGCGATAGCAAATGCTCCAGTAACGATCGGTGATAAGATCGGTTATGATAAAAAGACGATCATGCATGACTTTGAAAGTAAATCTCTGGGTCAAAAATTTAAAGAGATCATTTTCGCTTCAGATGTTTATCTTCCCCAGAAAACAGAAAAACCTAAAAGTATGAAAGAGATGCTGGGTCTAAGTAGTAAAAATCCTCATGCAAAAGACCCCCATAAAGGAATGGGTATGGGCATGTCTCCGGAAGAGGAGGAAAAGCCGACAAAACCTTTTGTTAAAAAAGACGTGTATACTATTGAAGAAGTGCATATGTGGAGAAAGAGTTTGGAAGGTCAGATCATCTCTCTGGAAGCCACTGTATTTAAAGTCTCTCACCAGATCATGAAACTTGACTGGGTACACTTGGGTGATGGTACAGGCGACGAGAAAAAACTCACAGATGACTTGGTATGTACAACTGCCTCAACAAATGTCAAAGCAGGAGACAAAGTTGTTGCCAAAGGTAAAGTCGTTGTCAATAAAGATTTTGGATATGGTTACTTTTATAAAGTACTCATCCAAGATGCTACATTAGAAGTAAAATAATATGGCAACCTTTGATAGTATAGAAGCATTTCCAAAAGCGCTTTTAGAGACGCTCAATATACTTAATTTTACAACGATAACCGAGATACAGGACAAGGCCATTAGCCCTATACTGGAAGGCAAAGACATCTTAGCGCAATCTAAAACAGGTTCAGG
>JAPHUJ010000026.1 GCA_026193735.1 Sulfurovum sp. | reverse complement strand
GATGTTCTAACCCAATACCATAACGTAAATTCTTTTTTTTATCTGTTACAAAAAGATAATTAACATTTTCAAGTTGATCTTTTTTTCTTAATTTTACAAATGCCTTGATCACATCCTTTACAGTGTGATGTAACTTAGCTGTATATACTTCCACTTGCATATACGCACCCGCTTCATCTTCTTCATATTGCTTAAGTTGTAAAATATCTGCCTGGTCATCTTCATGCAATTGACTAAAGACTGCCTTGGCTCTCTTATCATCCAACTCTTCAAGCTCTTGCATAAAGTCTGTTTGATCATCACTCTCAAGTGCAGCAACAGAATCGGCAAGTTCCTTGACAGTAAAAGTCTCGACTACGTCTTCAAAATATCTGTCTGGAAGCTCGAGTGCAACATCAGCAATAAGTTCTCGAGGTATGGCTCGTACTGCTTCAATAAAACTTTTTTCATTTAAATCTTTAAGAAGATTGGCGATTTCTGAGGGATGTAGTTCATTATGAGGATGATCATTTAAATATTGTGTGAGTTTATCCATAGCCTTTTCCTTTTAAAGAGATGTATTGTGAAATTATACTTTATTAAATAGTAGAATGGTTGAATAATAAAAGAGTGCTAACGTATAGAGTCAAAATAAGAGGTAAAACAAATAAGGATATTCCTCATTTGCTTTATTTTTCTAATGTATCACATTTTTTAGTGATGATACAAGCCGGACAAAAGTTTAAAAGTCCTGCAATAAGTGGAATGATCCCAAGATAGAACCATTGGTTTCCTGAGTAAACGCCATACCCGATAAGTGCTGATCCTAATACAATTCTAATTGGTCTACATACTGATCTCATTTTATTTACATTCACATTATTTCCTTTAATAATTTTTATTAGCATAACTATACAGAAAAGTTGATTAAAAAAGAGATAATCACTCTCATATCTATGAGAGTGATCTGAGGAAGAAAAATATATTAAAGTTGAGGGCCTGCAGATGCAAAATCAAACTCTCCGCCACTAGCATCATAACGGTGGAAATTTTCCTGAAACATACCGGCAAGTTTAGCCAACATTGCATCATACTCATCTTTATCTTTCCATGTGTTTCTTGGGTTAAGTACAGCCGTCTCTACACCTTCAAGTGTTTTAGGGATTGCAAGATTAAAGGTATCAAGTGTTTCAAACTCTGTATCTAGGATAGCTCCACTCAAGATACCATCTATACACGCTCTGGTATTCTTAATGCTCATCCGTTTACCTGCACCGTAAGGACCACCTGTCCAACCCGTGTTTACCAGATATACATTTACATTATGTTCATCTATCTTCTTACCAAGAAGTTTAGCATATACAGTTGGATGCAATGGTAAAAATGCTTCACCGAAACATGCTGAGAAAGTAGCTACCGGCTCAGTAATACCTCTTTCAGTTCCAGCTACTTTAGCTGTATATCCGCTAAGGAAGTAGTACATTGCCTGTTCTTTTGTAAGTTTAGATACCGGAGGCAATACACCAAATGCATCGGCTGAAAGAAAGATGATGTTATTTGGATGACCTGCTTGTAAATCTTTTTTATGGTTTGCAATGTGTTCGATAGGGTAAGAGACACGTGTATTCTCTGTTTTAGAACCATCGGTGTAGTCTACACTGCCATTGTCATCTGCAACTACATTTTCTAAAAGTGCATTTTTTATAATCGCTCCATAGATCTCCGGTTCAGATTTTTCATCAAGATTGATAACTTTTGCATAACATCCACCCTCAAAGTTAAATACGCCATGGTCATCCCAACCATGTTCATCATCACCGATAAGTGCTCTATTATGATCTGTTGAAAGTGTGGTTTTACCTGTACCAGAAAGTCCGAAGAAAAGACATACGTCATTATCTTTACCTACATTGGCGGAACAGTGCATTGAAAGTTTACCTTCAAGTGGCAGCCAATAGTTCATCATAGAAAAAATACCTTTTTTCATCTCTCCACCATACCAGGTACCACCGATGATAGAAATGTTATCTTCAATATTAAAAACAACATACACATCTGAGTTCAATCCATGTTCTTTATATTTTTCATCTACAGTTTTACATGCATTATATACAGTAAAATCCGGTACAAATCTTTCAAGTTCAGATTCTGTAGGACGTATGAACATATTTTTTACAAAGTGTGCCTGCCACGCTACTTCAGTAATAAAACGGATAGAACGCTTACTTGCAGCACTTGCTCCGGCATAGACATCAGTTACATAAATATTTTTACCAGAGAGTTGAGTTAAAGTAAGGTCTAGAAGTTCTTCATAAATTTTTTTATCTATTTTTTTGTTTACATCGCCCCAAAAAATATGTTCATTTGATGGTGCCTGATCCACAAAATATTTATCTTTTGGACTACGTCCCGTGAAAATACCTGTATCACACATCGCTGTACCTGACGTAGATATTTTACACTCTCCTGCGTTTACTTCATGCGCTTGCAACTCGTCATAACTTAAATTATAATAGACATCTCCGATATCTTTTAATCCTAGTTTATCAAGTCCGTTGGGCGTTTTGGTACTCATAATAATATCTCTTTCTTATTTGTTTTTATTTGAAAATAGACAACAATACACCTGCTGCCACTGCTGAACCGATAACACCGGCTACATTTGGACCCATGGCATGCATGAGTAGAATGTTACCCGGTCTTGCTTCAGATCCTACTTTACTTGCCACACGTGCTGCCATAGGTACAGCAGAAACCCCTGCAGCACCTATAAGCGGGTTAATCGGTTCTGAAGAAAACTTGTTCATGATTTTAGCCATAATAACACCTGCAGCTGTACCAGCCGAAAACGCAATTAGCCCGATGATCATAATTCCCATTGTCTCTGCGATAAGAAATTTATCTGAAGCAAGTTTTGAACCAACACCAAGACCAAGGAAAATAGTAACGATATTAATAAGTGAGTTTTGCATTTCATTACTCAATCTATCCACAACACCTGATTCTTTGGCAAAATTACCAAAAGCGAAAGCACCCATAAGAGGTGCAGCATCCGGTAGTATAAGTGCGATCATCATCACTACGATCAATGGAAAGATAAGTTTTTCAAGCTTATTAACTTTTCTCGTTGATTTCATCACAATTCTACGCTCTTCCACTGTAGTCAAAGCTTTCATAATAGGTGGTTGGATCACTGGGACCAATGCCATATAAGAATAGGCTGCAACAGCGATAGCTCCTAGTAATTCAGGTGCCAATGCCGAAGCGATAAAGATAGAAGTAGGACCATCAGCCCCACCAATAATACTGATCGCTGCAGATTGTTTAAGTGTGAAGTCTACCATTCCTGTATATTGAGAAAGTGCTGCTGCCCCGACCAATGAACCAAAAATACCAAACTGAGCAGCTCCACCAAGTAGTGCCGTTTTTGGATTTGAAAGAAGCGGTCCAAAATCTGTCATCGCTCCAACACCCATGAAAATAAGCAGAGGGAAGAATTCGTTAGCAATACCCATATTATAGATAATACCTAACATTCCGTGATCGCCCGTCATATTGGCTATAGGAATGTTTGCTAACAGTCCACCAAAGGCTATAGGAAGAAGAAGAAGAGGTTCAAAGCCCTTAGCTATGGCCAGATAAAAAAGAAGGAAAATGATGGAAAACATAATAAATTTACCCCAACTTTGGGCAAAAATACTCATTTCTTCGCCTGTACCACTTAAAACACCTTCTTTAGGATTTACCATGGCATTAAGACCTGTAGTTTCAAAAAAGCTTCCAAGAAGTTGTGTAACCGATTTAGGCTCATACGCCTTCTCTACTTCTTCTGCAACTACAGAAGATGCTTCTTCATGAGCAGAGGCTTGCACTGTTGATGTGAGTGCTGCAAAAGCAAACAACATCGAAAGTAAAAGATGTTTAAACTTCATGCTTACACCATTGTGGCTAGAAGTTGTGCGTCAGCGACTGAATCATTGACCTTAACATTAATGGTAGCAATTGTTCCTGCTTGAGGTGCAGTAATGTCAATTTCCATTTTCATTGCTTCAAGGATCATGATCACATCACCCTCTGCTACAATGTCACCTGGATTTTTAGTGATCTTCCATACATTACCCGGAGTTTGAGAGTGTATCTCTACACTTCCCGCTCCAGCAGCCAATACTGTAGGTGCTGCTGCTTCAGCTACCGCATTTACTTGTGCCGGTGATATTTGAATATCTCCTTCACCCTCTGCTACTTGTACACTATATTGTTTACCGTCTACTACTACTGTATAATTTCCTGCCAT
>JAPHUJ010000270.1 GCA_026193735.1 Sulfurovum sp. | reverse complement strand
AGATCTTACAAGAGCAGATGGATACCTTTGCAGAATTGACGGGAAGATCGTACCGACTTTTTGACTATGTCGGTGTCGAGAATGCTGAGAGAATTATTGTATTGATGGGTTCGGGTGCCGAAGCAGTAGAGGAGAGTGTACACTATCTGAATACTCGGGGTGAAAAAGTAGGAATGATAAAGGTGCGTCTTGCACTACCCTTTGCCATTGACTTTTTTATCGATGCACTTCCAAAATCGGTTAGGTCAATTGCCGTACTTGATAGAACCAAAGAGTCAGGAAGTCTTGGTGAACCGCTGTATCATGATGTGGTTACTGCACTGTTTGAACAGCGCTCAAACTTACCTTTTGAAATGCCTAATATCATAGGGGGACGCTACGGTCTTTCGTCCAAAGAGTTTACTCCTGCTATGATTATTGCCATTTACAAAGAGCTTGAAAAAGAGTCTCCTAAAAATCACTTCACTATAGGTATTGACGATGATGTCACCTTTACATCACTTACATATGATCATGATTTCATTTTAGATAACCCTACCCAGTTTGAAGCTCTGTTTTATGGATTAGGTTCGGATGGTACGGTAGGGGCAAACAAAAACACGATCAAGATCATCGGTACGGAAACAGATCATTATGCGCAAGGCTATTTTGTTTATGATTCAAAAAAATCTGGTTCTATGACCACTTCTCATCTGCGTTTTGGTTCCGATCCTATCCATTCTACTTATTTGATACAACAAGCCGATTTTATTGGTGTCCATCAAGCCATATTCCTTGAAAAACTTGACTTACTCGAAATAGCCAAACCCGGTGCAGTTTTTTTACTTAATACTCCTTATCAGAAAGATGAGGCATGGAAACATCTACCTCGTGTGACACAAGAGCAGATTATTGCAAAAGGGCTGAAATTTTACGCCATAGATGCCTATAGTGTTGCACAAGCGAGCAATATGGGATCCCGGGTCAATACGATCATGCAAACCTGCTTCTTTGCAATCAGCGGTATTCTTCCCAAAGATGAGGCGATTGCAAAGATCAAAAAATCGATCCAAAAAAGCTACGGTAGTAAGGGAGATCTGATCGTAGAGATGAATTTCAAGGCCGTCGATAATACGCTCGAAAATCTGTACGAAGTACCTGTCCCTACGCAAACTGAAAGTACACAAGAGCTTGTACCGGTACTCAAAGGTGTATTAACCCCATTCATTTCTGAAGTGATTGGAAAGATCACCGCTTACAAAGGAGATGAACTTTCCGTATCACAAATCCCTGATGATGGTACATGGCCGACAGGAACAACCCAATACGAAAAACGAAACATTGCCCATGAAGTTCCGGTATGGGATGCAGATACCTGTATTCAGTGTAACAAATGTGTCTCGGCCTGTCCTCACTCTGTCATTAGATCGAATGTTTTTGACGTATCCTTTATGAAAGAGGCACCCGAAGGATTCCTCTCCAAGTTGGCGAAAGGGAAAAAATTCGGTGAAAACGATCTTTTCAATATCTCCGTAGCAGTCGAGGACTGTACCGGTTGTGCCTTATGTGTTGAAGTGTGCCCTGCCAAAAACAAATCGCAGACCAATCTCAAAGCGATCAATATGATACCACTTTCCCCGATCAAAGAGAAGGGAATCGCACAATGGGATTATTTCCTCTCTTTACCAAAAATTGATCGTTCAAAACTTGACCATGATGATCTTAAAGAGTCACAGTTTCTTGAACCGCTCTTTGAGTTTTCTGGGGCATGTGCCGGCTGTGGAGAGACTCCCTATGTCAAACTTGCCTCGCAGCTTTTTGGTGACCGTATGGTGATCGCTAACGCGACAGGGTGTAGCTCAATTTATGGCGGAAATCTTCCTACGACACCTTGGAAGAAAAATGATGAAGGACGCGGACCAGCGTGGTCAAATTCGCTCTTTGAGGACAATGCAGAATTTGGGCTGGGATTCCGTCTCGCCATCGATAACCATACAGATCATGCCAGAAGCTTACTCGAAGGTCTAAAAAATAGCCTTGACAGCACTCTTGTTGAAGCGATACTAAATGCTCCTCAAGATGATGAAATACAAATTAACGAACAAAGGGAACGGGTTAAAACCCTTAAATCTGCTCTTGCAAACCTTGAAAATAGCGAAGTAAAAAGTCTATTGGAAATGGTAGATTATCTTGTTAAAAAATCTGTCTGGTGTATCGGCGGAGATGGCTGGGCATATGATATAGGCTATGGTGGGCTTGATCATATACTCGCCAGCGGTAAAAATGTCAATATTCTTGTGCTTGACACTCAGGTCTATTCCAATACAGGTGGTCAGCAGTCAAAAGCTACCTTTACTGGCGCAGTGGCAAAATTTGCAGCAGGAGGGAAAGCAGGAATGCCAAAAGATCTCGCTGCAATGGCTATCAATTATGAAAATGTTTATGTGGCAAAAGTTTCAATGGGAGCAAACGATAAGGCAACAGTGAAAGCGTTTGTGGAAGCCGAACGTTATAACGGCCCTTCCATCATTATCGCCTATTCCCATTGTGTTGCTCACGGATATGATCTCAAATACGGTTTTGATCAGCAAAAACGGGCTGTTGACAGTGGCTTATGGCCGATATTCCGTTTTGATCCCGACAAGATCAAAGAGGGAGAAAATCCGTTGACACTTGATTATAAGGGACCGAAAATCGATGTGAAAGATTTTATGTATCGTGAGACCCGTTTTAAAATGGTTGAAAAAATGAATGTTGTTGCTGCAGGAGATTACCTTAAGACAGCGACCCACACAGCGCAGTCACTGTACAAACGGTATCAAAACCTGCATGCGCGTTATCAGCCATCACAAGAGGAGATCTAACCATGGAACTTACTACTACTTTTTTAGGGCTCACATTAAAAAATCCCCTTATTGCCAGTGCTTCACCATTAACAGCATCGCTAGATAGCATCAAAAAACTCGAAGAGAACGGCATTGCCGCGGTGATAATGCATTCACTGTTTGAAGAAGAGATCAATCACGAGATTCATCAGATAGACCATTTTTTACATATTCACAACGATTCCAATGCTGAGGCGACCAGTTATCTACCCAGTGAGGTAGATTTTGACAATCTAAACTCTGAGCAGTATCTAGAAGAGATCAGAAAGGTCAAAGAAGTGATCCAAATTCCAGTCATTGCCAGTCTTAATGGTGTTTCTGCAGGAGGATGGGTGAAATATGCAAAAAAACTTCAGGAAGCGGGTGCTGATGCTTTAGAGCTTAACATAACCTATATCCCGACGTCTATGGAGATGGAAGGTCATGCGGTAGAACAAATGTATATCGATACAGTCTCTCAGGTGAAAGAGCATATTTCCATTCCTCTCAATGTCAAAATGAACGCCTATTTTTCAAGCCCTGCAAATATGGCCAAACGTTTTGT
>JAPHUJ010000321.1 GCA_026193735.1 Sulfurovum sp. | reverse complement strand
ATTCTTACAGTTCAATTTCTCACTGATAGCTTTTGTATAACCAACGGGGACAGTTGATTTGATTATCATCACAGCATCAGGGTTTATCTTAGATACATCATTGATCACTAATTCCACTAATTCCGTATTGAAATAATTGGTTTGGGGATCATAATCCGTAGGGGTAGCGATAATGACAAAGTCAGCATTCTTATAGGCTTCATTTTTATCGAGTGTAGCTTTAAAGTTCAAAGGCTTATTTTTGAGATACGCTTCTATTTCCACATCTTCTATAGGTGAAATTTTTTTGTTGAGCATCTCCACTTTTTCAGGAATAACATCCAGGGCTATAACTTCATTATGCTGAGCCAATAAAATCCCGTTTGAAAGTCCTACATAACCTGTACCGGCTATGGCTATTTTGTAACTCATGATCTTATGTTTTCCTTGTAGTATAGAAGTGATCTGTCGCTTGAACAAACCTATCAGTGAAACCGCAGTCAAAACGGGTTCATTTAAATTTATAGATTATAGCTAAATGGGCGTTAATGAAGCATGAGATTTTTGAATTCAAGTTCTTTTTCAAAATAGTCTTTCCCGCTTTAACTCCTGATTGGTTTATAGTAAGCTCTTTGCCTGCATGATAAGTTCATTGACTTTCAACTCATATAATTTTGATAATGCTTCATCGGTTGATTCAAATCGTGTGACAAGAACCGGTGTTGTGTTGCTTGCTCTGACAAGTCCCCATCCTTTTTCAAAGTTAATACGTACACCATCTACATCAATAATATTCAAGATTTTAGGGAAATCTTCGGGTGGGTTGTTGAGGAGTTCTTTGATTTTATCTATGATTGCAAACTTCTCTTCTTCCGTGGTCTCCACCTTTATTTCTTCTGTCGAAAAAACTTTTGGAAGTGCATCGATCTCTTTATCTAGATCTATGCCATCATGAATGAGTTCTAGCATTCTAAGCGTGGCGTAAATAGCATCATCATAACCAAAATAGCGGTGCTTAAAGAAGATGTGCCCACTGACTTCACATGCCAGGTCTGCCCCGGTTTCCTTCATTTTTACTTTGAGGTTGGAGTGACCCGTTTTATACATAATGGTTTTTGCACCACGGCGCTCGAGTTCATCGTACATCATCTGTGAACATTTGACTTCACCGATCACTGTAGGGTTTTCCATCTTCATGGCATAAAGCAGTGCCATCTGGTCCCCTTTGATATTGTGCTTATGTGTCAGTACAGCGATACGGTCAGCATCTCCGTCATAAGCAAAAGCAATATCTCCATCTTTCGCTAAAGCCGCTTTGACATCTACAAGGTTCTTTTCCACAGAAGGGTCAGGATGGTGGTTAGGGAAGGTACCATCAGGTTCAAGATAGAGTCCTGTGTAAGTAAAGTTCAAAGCATCAAAGATATCAGTTATGACAGTGTCCGCAACGCCATTACCGGCATCTATGACAATTTTTTGAGGGAAGTTTTTGAGGTGGGAAAACTCTTTGACCATAAAGTTGATGTAAGGTGTTTTGACATCTATATCTATTTTGGTAGTATTATCCTCGATGATCAAATTTTGATTTGCGACGATCTCATCACCAAGGGCATAAATATCTTCCCCGAAAAAAGGACTTTTATTAACCGTTATTTTAAATCCGTTATATTCGCTGGGGTTGTGTGAACCGGTGATCATAATGGAAGCATCTGTGGTCATACCGTCAAAATCAATGTAGTTACTATAGTAGTTTACCGGTGTGGCAACCATACCCATATCCAATACCTTGCATCCAGCAGCATTGAGACCAGAGGTGAGATAGTCTCTTAAAATAGGAGAGTGTGAACGCGCATCATAACCGATGGAAACGATTTTGTCTCTGCCAATTTTTTGACCCAGGAAATAGCCAATGAGTTTTACAGATCTCTCATTGAGTTCTTTTTCAAAAATCCCACGGATGTCGTACTCTCTAAAAATACTTTTTTCTATAGTCTCTGTCATTAGTCTTCTTTCTTGTAGCCATTTGGATTGTTAGATTGCCATCTCCAGCTGTCTTGACACATTTCATCTATGCTTCGAGTTGCTTCCCATCCCAGTATCTCTTTTGCGTAAGTAGCGTCTGCAAAACACTTTGCTATGTCTCCGGCTCTTCTTGGCGCGATTTTGTAGGGTACTTGTTTACCTGATGCCTTTTCAAACGCTTTGACCATATCAAGTACCGAGTAGCCAGTGCCTGTACCCAAGTTTATGGTGATCACTTCATTAAAGTTATTGATCTTGTCGAGAGCTTTAACATGACCATCTGCCAGATCCATCACATGGAGGTAGTCTCTTACTCCTGTACCGTCATGGGTGTCATAGTCGTCTCCAAAAACACTTAAATACTCACGTGTGCCTACCGCCGTTTGTGCAATAAAGGGCATAAGGTTATTGGGAATACCATAAGGGTCTTCACCGATAGTGCCTGAAGTATGTGCACCTACGGGGTTAAAATATCGCAGTAAGACTACTTTCCATGCATTATCTGAAATGTAAAGGTCTCGTAACATCTCTTCGATGAAAAGCTTGCTTCTGCCGTAAGGATTGGTAGCTGAGAGAGGAAAATTTTCTTTTATGGGTGTGGTGTGCGGGTCACCGTATACAGTAGCTGATGAGCTAAAGACGATGGATTTACAGTGATGTTCTGCCATGACTTCACAGAGGACGATCGTACCGTGAATGTTATTATCATAATATTTGAGAGGCTTTTCGACAGACTCTCCGACGGCTTTAAGACCGGCAAAATGGATCACAGCATCTATCTTATACATATTGAAGACGTTATGTAGATCATCTCTATTTCGTATATCGCCTTCTATGAGTGTGATCTCTTCCCCCACAATCTTTTCTACTCTTTTAATGCTTTCTTTCGAAGCATTGGAAAAGTTATCGAAGACGATGACATCATATCCGGCTTCGATAAGAAGAATGCAGGTATGAGATCCTATGTATCCTGCACCACCGGTGACTAAAATATGCATAAGAGGATCCTTTTGATTTGAGTGTGAAAGTATAACACTAAAAACTAAGTTTCATCCCACCATAAAAGCTGTTATTGAAGGTTTTATCGTGTGTATCATACTCTGTGTCTATATTACGATAGCCTGTAAACAGATGGATATTTGTGATAATTTCCATATCTGCTTCCATTCTAAATTCAGTATAGCTTTCCCCGTCTCTAAAGGTGAGAACAGAAGGTGCGTAGGCCAAACTTGTAGACAGTGAAGTGGTAGGTATCATGTCATTTAAGGGAAGCGTATATTTTGCTTTTGCAAAGAGAGGAAAAGCCAAAAAATCACTGGCAAAAATGAATTTTGCTCCAAATCCAAGTGCAAGTCCTTCTACACCCTGAAAGGTACTTTCCGCACCTATACCCACAGTCGTTAAGTTGTCACCATCTGTGTGAAGGTAAGAAGCATCAATACTATATGAGGTACTGTCTGAGTAATATGTGAAAGCATTGATATCGATAGACGCAAACACCTCCAGATCTTCATCATTGATGTTAAGTCCGACATTGCTTTGGGCATGAAGCAGTCCAAGAGAAAGAAGAGAGGTTAAACAGAGTTTTTTAAAGTACATGGTAAACCTTTGATATTTATTCATATAATCATAGCATAATTTTCTTGATATTTCTTAGTCTGCAGGTCTATAGTTTTTTTCTTTCTCCCGTTTTTCTTGTTTCATTTTTTCTTTATATGCTTTTTTCTTTTCTTGCATCATAGCAGCATCTTGTAAATCTTCTTCGTTGTCGTGGCGTACAGCATCTATAAATTTACTGTGGTCATCAAATTGCCCTGTT
>JAPHUJ010000131.1 GCA_026193735.1 Sulfurovum sp. | reverse complement strand
TGCCTGTAGGCGCATTTGGTGGATCTGCAGAGATCATGTCTTACCTGTCACCAGAAGGTCCGGTTTACCAGGCAGGAACACTTTCTGGTAACCCTGTTGCTATGTCTGCTGGTCTTACAAGTCTTAAAAAGCTTAAGTCTAACCCCTCAATATATGTATCGCTGGGGAACAAAGCTAAAAAGCTCATGGATGGTTTCACAAAAGCAGCAGATGCAGTAAATATACCTTTGGTAACAGATGTAAGAGGAAGTATGTTTGGTTTCTTCTTCTCAGATAAGCCGGTAAAAAACTTTGATGATGCACTTGGAAACGATACTGCAATGTTTGCCAAGTTTCATAAAGGCATGTTAGACAAAGGTGTCTATCTTGCGTGTTCTTCGTATGAAACAGGATTCATTTGTGCTGCTACAACAGATGAAATGATAGAAGCTACGATAAAAGCTGCGTATGAAGTTATGGCTGAAATAGCTCAAAAATAAATAATGTCAGCACGAACGACCTTGTAAGCGAAGCGATTCGAGAGTGCTGACGCTTTTTGTCTACTTTTTTAAAAAAGTAGAGAAGAAAACATGCATAAAGAAAGAGATACAATGCAAAATAAAAATGAAGAACCAAAATTTAAAAAGATAGTGAATGCTGCAGATGGCCTTAGTCTCGGTATTTCTATGGTTGTCGCAGTACTTATCGGTGTAGGAATAGGAATAGGGCTACAAAAACTTACTGGAGCCTGGTGGACACTTTGGATAGGTGTATTCATAGGGGTGGGTGCAGCTATTTCGAATGTGTATAAAGCCTATGCTAAACAGAAAAGATCTTTGGATGAGCTGGCAAAAGATCCAAGATATACCTACAAAAAAGAGCAACAAGATAAATATGACGCTGAAGATGATGATGAGTAGTACGAATCGTAAGATCCTTATAGTACTCGTAGCAGTCGATCTTTTACTTGCCGTCGCATCTGTCATATTTTTTGATATGAGGATACTTTACAACACACAAATAGGGTATATTACTTCTACGTTTGTTATGGTGGCTTCAATCCTCAGCTATAGACGTATGGTAAATGCCCGTGTGGAACACAACATCATCACTATGGATGACAGCAAAGATGTCATAGACAAACTTGAAGATCCTTATGACCTTTATAGCGAAGATGCAGCAGATGAAGAAGAAAAAGACTTTGTCGAAACGGTCAAAGAAGAGAAGAAAAAACTCAAAGAGAACAGACGCTCTGTGTATCAAACCATTAAAGACACCAAAGCAGCACTCTCCCTTTACAGATTGGGAGCGTATGCTGTACTTATATTAGGGTTTTTATATCTAAACAGACAGGGTTTACTGCATATTCCCAGTTATATTATCTCTTTAGGACTTCCTTCTGTGATTCTTGTTTGGGTACTCTTAAGAGAAAAAGAAAACTATAGCCAAGATTAGATAGAATAAGTCCAACTAGAACTCAGGACTTATCTTATGTTAAAAATCTTACTGCTTTCCCTCACCATTCTTACACTCACAGCTTGTGGGGAAGAAGAACCAAAACCTTTAGTTTGTGCGACAAAACCCATACAGTCACCCTTTCAGATCAACATCATCGATAAACCCATAGATTTTGGACCTGAACGTATCGCTATGACGAAAGAGTACATTAAGTCTCATTACGGAATGGATGTAGACACGATTGTAATAACACCTAAGATTATTATGCTTCACTGGACTGCAGAGATGGACTTTGACAAGTCGTTTAAACGTCTACAGCCAGAAAAACTGCTTTCCGACAGAAAAGACATCGTAAAAGCTTCAGCTTTAAATGTATCTTCGCAGTTTATGGTGGCACGTGATGGTACTATCTACCGATTGATGCCTGAAAATTGGATGGCGCGTCATGTTATAGGACTGAATTACACAAGTATCGGTGTAGAAAATGTGGGAGGCAAGGACAATAAGACAGATGATCTTACTCCAGCACAACGCAAGTCTAATATCGCATTGGTAAAGTACCTCAAAGCCAAATATCCCAGCATTCAGTATCTTGTAGGGCATCATGAGTACAGACAGATGGAAAGTACTTCTCTTTGGTTGGAAAAAGACAAAGGATACAGAACGGTAAAGTCTGACCCAGGTGAGAAGTTCATGACCGATATTAG
>JAPHUJ010000290.1 GCA_026193735.1 Sulfurovum sp. | reverse complement strand
TTTTGAAAAAAAATGCGATCATCGTAGCAACATGTAAAATAACTGCTTCAAAGCATGCAAAAAGTGAAGTGAAAAAAGAAGCACTTGATGTGCCAACTGCGGAAGAGAGTGTTGCTTCTGAAATTATCGCAACGCTAAAAGAAGAAGAACACATTACGCAAAGTGCACCGATCGAAACTAAACTTGAAAAAGATGCTATTGTAGACAGTTTCTTTGAAGTGGATCATCATGATAAAGCAGAGAAAGTTGAAGCACTTGAAGAAGAAACGATAGTATATGATGAGTTAGCACTTATGATAGAAGATCAACTTAAAGAACTGCTTTCCCATTCTTGTTTTGAAATTGATGTGGTTGAAGTTGATGTGAGAGATAACACTGCACTTATCTTTATAGATGGTGATGATGCCGCACTACTGATAGGAAAAGAGGGCTATCGTTACAATGCGCTTTCTTATATGCTTTTTAATTGGCTTCATGCGAAATATGAACTTTTTATTAAACTGGAAATTGCAGAATTTTTAACGACACAACAAGAGATGATCCGTAATTATATTAAACCGGTTATTGAAAATGTTGAAAAACAGGGAAAAGGTAAAACACGTTTCCTTGATGGTATTTTGGTACAAATTGCACTTGAACAGCTACGTGAAAGATTCCCGGATAAATATGTGGCGGTCAAGACAGGCAGAGAAGGTAAAAAATTTGTTGTTATAAACGAATTTAACAATAACAATAAGACTAATGTATAACTCAATAGCCGCTATTGCCACTGCTCATGGTGTCTCTTCCATCTCTATTATTAGAGTGAGTGGAGATGCTGCCTTACAGATAGCGTATAAAATCTCTCATTTAGAAAATATTACTCCAAGACACGCTCATCTCACTTCACTTTACAATTTTAAGAATGAACTTATTGACCAGGCTATTATGATCTACTTTGCTGCACCTCATAGCTTTACTGGTGAAGAGATCGTGGAGTTTCAGTGTCACGGTGGAATGATCGTTGCGCAAGAGATACTTGATACCATCACTTCTTATGGTGTAAGACTTGCGGAGCCGGGAGAGTTTTCTAAGCGGGCATTTTTAAATGGTAAAATAGACCTTACTGAGGCAGAAGCCATTTCTAAACTGATAGAAGCAAAAAGTGTAGATGCAGCGAAGATACTCGCTAAACAGATGAAGGGTGAACTTAAAGTTTTTGTTGATGAGAGCAGGGATGCTTTATTGAAGTCTCTGGCTTACTCTGAAGTGATGATAGATTATGCCGAAGAAGATATCCCTGATGATATTATGAAAAGTATCAGTACGCAATTAGACGGACTTACGCTGCAAATAGAGCAGATAGTTGAGGCAAGTCATAGACGAAGAGGACTTATAGAAGGTTTTAGAGTTGCCATTATAGGCAAACCGAATGTAGGTAAAAGTTCTTTACTGAATGCTTTACTCTCTTATGATAGAGCTATAGTCAGTGATATCGCAGGAACGACAAGAGACACTATTGAAGAGCAAGTACGTATAGGTTCCCATATTATAAGACTGGTTGATACCGCAGGCATACGTGAGTCAAATGACACCATAGAGAAGATAGGAATAGAGCGTTCATTGTCTTCAGTGGAAGATGCAGATGTCATCGTTGCACTTTTTGACAGTTCACGTGCATTTGATGATGAAGATGAAAAGATACTTTCTATTCTTGAAGCTTTAGAAGATAAACACATTGTTGTTGCATTAAACAAATCAGATCTTGACAGAGCATTTGATGCAAATAAGCTTCAATCTTATGATCTGTTGGAAGTAAGTGCTAAAAAATCTTTTATGAAATTAACAGAAAAACTTGAGCAGTTGTTTGATAGCATTGGAGAGGGAGAAGAGCTTATGCTTATTTCTGCTAGACAAATTGAAGCAGTCAATAAAGCAAAAGTCTCCATAGAAGAAGCGAAAATACCTCTTATGGATGGCGAATTAGAGTTTTTCTCTTATCATTTACAAGAAGCAGTCAAGGCTATCTCATCTATCTCAAAACCTTATGACAGTGAAGAGATACTGGACAAAATGTTCGGTGAATTTTGTTTAGGGAAATAAGATGCAGATACTGGAATATTTTAACCATTTGGAAGATATTGAACTTTATATTATTTTAGGTTTATTTGTTTTTACGATTTGGTTCATCCTAAATACTATCAAATACTATAAAGGTGAAAAAAGAAAAGTAAAGCACCTTCATAAATTTGCCAAAGAAGGTGAAATAGAGGCACAACAACACCTGGCACATAGATACCATAAAGGATATACGGTAAAGAAAAGTTGTCAAAAGGCAGCATTTTGGTATCAAAAAGCTGCCTTTTCGGGTGATGATGATGCAAAAGGTTTTTTAAAAAAGATGCTTAAAAAGAAAAATTGTTAATACATTACAGTAAAGTTAATTGTGTATAATACCAAAATTATGAATCAAGGGATCAAATGTTTAAAATAGTTACTATTATGATAGTGTCATTGATGGCAATGTTTTTATTTACAGGATGTGTGCAACCAGATGTATATTTTAAGAAAAACCATACAAATCAAAATTTTTGGGGCGACCTAACAAATGTAGATGATGTTAATATGTCTGATTTAGATGAAAATCTTACAGAATCTGAAATGATGATGACAGAAGATGATGAAGAGAATAAAATGGAACGTATCGAATTTCCAGTATCGGAATATTCTCGTTTGGCAAGAACAGGTAAAGGCACGATAAAGGGTTCGATCTATGTAAAAGATGCTTATGATAAACGAATCTTAGGTGCAAGTACACGATTGTACTTAAATCCAATAACAAGTTATTCTGAACAGTGGTACCAAGAGAGTTATTTGGGTGGATATAAAATGCAAAATGCAGACCCAAGACTCTTTAATTATTTAAAATTTACAGCTTCGAACAGCAATGGTAAATTTGCATTTTATGGTGTACCATCTGGAAGTTATTATCTTATCGGTACGGTTAAATGCGGAGAAGAGTGTGGTTATGATAGTGTGAAAAATATACGTATAGCAACCAGGGTCAGTATCCGTGGAAATCAAATCATAGAAAAAGATTTGACTAGAATGGTAGAGTAGAACTTACCCTAAAGGGTAAGAGTATCATTCAATACGCTTTTCGAGCAAAGCTCAAAAATCTACTTCAGCAGTAGGCTCATGCGACTTGGCCGCATTGCTTATTATTCGTTTGGATAAGCTTTTTCCAATGCTTTGTAAAGTTCTTCTGGAGTTACATTTTCATTTTCTTCAAGTACGCGTTGCATGATAACATTATCTTCTTCACCATTCCATATTTTGATGTATGAACCTTCTTTATAGCCATGGTCCTGTCTGAACTTATTTAAAATATTTTTTCCTACATAAAGCGTATAAAGTGCATCGAGGTTTAATCCGGATTGTACTGCTACATCAATAAAAGCTTCCATAAGTATTTCTGTAGATTTACCGCAAAAAAGTGTTCTCATCAAGTTCTCTACCACTTCTATTTGTGCATAATGATCTTTTGTTGTAGGCGTAATTTCGGCAGAGAAGGTTTGAAAATTTGGCAATGCATTGATGTTCACAGCTAACACTTCAATACTTCCAAGATTTTGCATTTTATAGTCTTCTAGTCCTTGTGACATGATGAAATGCCATATATCCACAGCTTCTATCTTTATGTTTGCATAGTCAGGCTCAGCATCTATATTTTTCCAGTGTTTCCAAGGATAAGACTCTATAAGTTCCGCACACTCCAGGTAGGTAGCACGTTTCCAGTCGATAGGTTTACCGTTTTTAGTGGTGCCTTTTTCCCAACCTTCACCATTGGTTGCATCATTGAGTTGTTGTTGCAGAAGTAGCATCTGTAAAATTTTATTCATATAAAATTGCCTTGTGTATATTTAATTCTAATTTGTGATTGTATCAAAAATTGCCTTGCCTTCGTGGCTACATTCTCTTTGTTCATTACGTGCATTTCTATTCTGAGCTTAAAAACGACAATAGTTTGTCGTTTTCTTAGCAGCTCTCATCACTTATTTAGTACTTTTTGAGTAGAATATGACTCTTATTTTACCTCCTTAAAGGACACTGTTTATGTCACAACCTATTGAAGATCTAGATGAAGTTTTAAAAAATCACAAACTGAGCAAAGATGAGTACGCAGATATATTACGTATATTAGATGGTCGTCACCCAAATATCGTTGAGATAGGTATTTTCTCCGCAATGTGGTCTGAACACTGTTCTTATAAGTCAAGTAAAAAGTATCTTAATGGTTTCCCGACAAAGGCACCATGGGTCATACAGGGACCAGGTGAAAATGCCGGTGTTATTGATATTGGTGACGGTATGGCTGCTGTCTTCAAAATGGAGAGTCATAATCACCCTTCATTCATTGAGCCTTTTCAGGGTGCTGCAACAGGTGTAGGCGGCATACTCAGAGACATTTTTACGATGGGGGCAAGACCTGTGGCGAATCTAAATGCTTTGCGTTTTGGTACAGTGAATGGGGATAGTGATATTGCAAGGTATCAAAGACACCTTGTACGTGGTGTAGTAGATGGTATCGGATCTTACGGTAACTGCATGGGTGTTCCTACCATCGGTGGTGAAGTCAGTTTTGATGAG
>JAPHUJ010000341.1 GCA_026193735.1 Sulfurovum sp. | reverse complement strand
ATTCATATATTGTAAAAAGTATTTGTGATAGATTTGGGATTAAGATAGCGTTAGACTCTATACCGGGGAAGGATACAGAGCTCAGGTTGAAGTTTTCTTAGCTTATTCGCATTTCTTGTCGATATAATCTTGTACAAATTTACGTACTTCTGCATAGACAAACGAGTCTTTGTACCCGTCTATTTTCCCACCACTTGCATTGGGGTGTCCTCCACCGTTACCAATATGTGAAGCCATAGCAGAGACATCCAGTTTATTGTTACTTCTAAGTGAAAAGTGTCCTCTAAAGTTAATATCCATATAAAAGTCATAATCATCATTCGCAACCATACAGGCATTACCTATAATGGAAGCATTTCCTACGTTATACCCAAGTATACCTTTGTAGCCTTTGTAATTTATAGTAAGGCGTTGTTTATCCTTTGTGAGCAGGTCTGTTACATAATAGGCAACAAGATTGTCTTTGGTGTTGTTTTGTATTTGTCTAAAAAATGCTTTTTTGATCTGGTGTAGATCATCATCCAGCTGGATGGGCGCATCTTCTTCATTTGCTCTTTGCTTTGCAGCTTCTATGAGGGAAAGTTTGAAGGCTCTGTCTTGTACCGGAAATAAAATACGGTTTATTTCTCTGGCACCAGAGATCATACCAAGCATGACTTTTCCGTATTCAAACAGCGCATCATCACTTACCCAAATGTCTATGGCATTGATGGCTTTTACAATGGCAGCTAAGTCATTGGTCTTATCAAAATTATAATGCTGTTGTAGCCAGTCATAGGCAATGAGCGTAGCACAACGTGTAGTATCAAGCTTATACCATGCAAAACGTTCCGCAGCAGTAGCTCCTGTGGCGTGGTGGTCAAGAAGTTGAAGTTTTGCACCGATGCGTACAGCTTCGTTTTCTATCCATGTACCCTCTTTTGTGGTCAGATTGAGGTCTGTAATGAGAATGAGAGATTCTACATCATCACCATGTAAAAACTTATCCTGTTCTATCTTTTTGACGATCTCACCTAGTCTTGCGGCTACTTCTGGACCATAGTTCGCATTATAGCAGTCAATGGTGTCGAAACATTGTTGTGAGAGGTATTGGCATCCGTAGCCATCGAGGTCTATGTGGGAAAGGTGGTAAACGTGTTGCATAAAAAGTACCTTGTTAATTTGTAATAAGTATAAAATACGACTAGTCGCATGAACATACTGCTAAAGACAAGTGGCTAAACCACAGTGCAAGCATGGCACTAAATGCCGAGTCCTAAAACTTAGCGTTAGCGTAGTTTTTTGGGCTTTGGTCGAAAAGTGTCTCTATCTATAGTATATCGCCAAGTGTAAGGCCATTTAAAAAGCTATCTATTTTAGTTTGAAAGTTCATCAGGAAAGGTGAGATGGCACAAGTCCCGATGGTTCCATTTGGGCAAGAACTTGTGTAGCTGGTACAGTCGAAAACAGCAGGTGTCTTACCCTCAGCAGCAAAAATAATGTCATTTACGCTAATTTCATTTACTTCCCTGGCTAAAATAAATCCACCATGTGCACCTTTACGAGATTCCAGTATGCCCTGTTTTGCAAGACTTTGTAAAATCTTTGCAAGAAAGCTTTTGGGTATTGAGAGTTCAATAGCTAACTGTTCAGCTCCGATAGGAGTGTCAGATTTACGTATAACATCTAAAGAGAGTAGAGCATATTCACTTGCACGGGTCAATAGCATGATAGAGCCTTTCACTTAATTAGGAGTATTTTACTCTAATTTGTATTAAAGTAGGCATGATATGTGCCAATATTTGTCTAAGCTTATTATGCTATGATTGCGTTCCCAAATTGAATTTTGGAAATAAAATACCAATCAGGAGGTCATTATGGCTTTAGATCAGGCGAAAAAAGCAGCAATTATTGCTAAATACGCAAGAGGCGAAAACGATACAGGTTCAACAGAAGTACAAGTAGCACTTATCACAGATAGAATTACTTACCTTACAGAGCACCTTAAAACAAATAAAAAAGATCACTCTTCAAGACTTGGACTACTTAAGCTAGTAGGTCAAAGAAGAAGACTTATGAGATATCTTAAAAACACAGATCTTGCTAGATGGAACACTATCAAAACAGATCTTGGTATTAGAAACTAATACTTATTCACCTGTATCAGCCTCTTGGCTGATACATTTTACATATAAAAACCACCCTTATTTTTCCTAAATTTTATTTTATTGAGAAGATCTACAGCCCATAAATACGCACTTTTTTATAAGTTTAGTCATATTCACTCAACTAGTACTTGACAAACATGCACTCAATGTTGTATAATTATTTTAAGCATTAGATATTAAGATGCAATATTTATAACAAAAGGAGGTCTGTAAATGAGTCAAGAGAATGAAAATCTTGAAGAGTCTCAGACTGAAGAAGTCGAAACACCAGAGGATAACGAAACAGAAGAGACTGTAGAGGTTGATCCTTTAGAAGCTGCGCTTGCAGAAGCTGCGGACTATAAAGATAAATATCTTAGAGCCCATGCTGACTTTGAAAACTCTAAAAAGCGTTTAGAAAAAGATAAAATGAATGCAGTATCTTATGCAAACGAAAGTTTTGCAAAAGATATTTTGGCGGTCATGGACTCTTTTGAGAATGCATTGGCTTCAATGGAAGAGAGTGAAGACAGCTCTGAAGTCCTGGAAAAGATGAAAGAGGGTGTAAACCTTACACATGAACAACTCAAAAAGGTTTTAGAAAAAAATCACATTAAAGCGGTTGACTGTGAAGGTGAATTTAATCCGGAAGTACATCAAGCCATTATGCAAGTTGAAAGTGATGCGCATGAAACTGGTGATGTAGTGCAAGTGATGCAAAAAGGATATACGATAAAAGATCGTATTTTGAGACCAGCGATGGTTTCTACCTGTAAATAAAAAATAAAAATAAATAGAATATATAAGGATTT
>JAPHUJ010000294.1 GCA_026193735.1 Sulfurovum sp. | reverse complement strand
TCTATAAAAGCAGAGATCTGAGGAGTTGAATTTCCAAGTATTCCTGGTAAAAAGAGAGATTGAAACTGTTTCTTTTCCTCATTGATATCTTTGATTTTTCTGTATTTCCACCCCCCTAAAAGGATCTTATGCAGGTTAAGCTTGTTCAGTGTGAGAAGATGGGACACTACTTGTAAGACTCCGCCAATGAGTACAGCAAAACTGAGTGCATAGGCTACAGTTTTTGGATCTTCTTTCATATAGATATACAGTGCTGCGATCATAGAGATATTGAGTAGGGCGGTTGACATAGCTGTCGTGGCAAAATGGTTTTTGTACTGTAGGAGTGTGGCTAAAAATGTCACGATAAAGATGAGGTCCAAATACCAAAAGTTTATGGCGGTCATAGGTGAAGTATCGGCTATAAGTTTACTGTCCCATCCCAGAGCCAAGAGTTTAGTGATAGGTTCAGGAAAAAAGGTGATGAGTAGTGAAAAGGCTGTCAAAAAGAGTAGAAACCGTAAAAATATAGCTGTAGCAAAAACGCCTTTATGTCTGCTCGCTACAAAAGAAGGCATAAAAGCTTGTGTAAAAGCACCTTCGGCAAAGATACGACGAAAAAGGTTGGGAAGTTTAAATGCCACAAAAAACATATCACTCCATACTGAAGCACCCAAAGCAGAAGCCATAAGTACATCACGTCCTAAGCCGGTAATACGTGAAAATAGGATGCCAAAGCTGTTGGTAAAGATAGATTTAAGTCGCATAGTTTTCTTTAGTGATGGTTTTACATGTATTTTAGCATAGTTACATACCGTTCTATCTGTATCAAATTACAGAAACTTTTTATGATGTGATGAAAAAACAACAGTGTACATAAAACGTTAATGGTTTAGACTATGTACACCTGCTGATGATACTGCAAGAAGTTCAACACCAAATTGCTCTGCTGCTGCTGGTTTGGTTCTGTCCCAACTTTTAAACTCTCTTTTTAAAACATTTCTATAGAAATTATCTAAAAGTTTTCTATCTTTTAGACTTAATTTTTCAATGATCATTCTACCGCCAAAATGTTTCTTCAACGTAGGCTTAAGACTTAATGGTTTATGGAAACGTTCAAAATAACCCTCTATTCTGGCTTCACCTGCCGGATCCTCACCTGTTGTCCCACAAACAATGAATGAAGCAATGATCTTGGACTCTATCTCTTTTGTATGTGTAGTGAGTAGCTCCATCAAATGTTTATGTGCGCCATCTATCCAGATACCTGAACCGATAATGAAATTATCATATTTGTTTACTGTTTCATTAAAATCAATGGTTTCAATATTCAAGATATCTATATCCCTGCCGATTCCTTTAGCGATCCATTTTGCAGTATCCTCTGTTGCACCATATCTGGTACCATAGACCAATGCAATTTTATCTGATGGATTGTCTACTAATGGCTTGATACTGTTACCAAAACTGTATGCAGATACTGAAGCTAAAGCTATGCCTGCAGTCAATAAAAAATCTCTTCTATCCATTTATATCCCTCTAATATATATTTTTATTATATCACATCATATTAATAACATGTCAATTTGACATATTTTTGTATCTACAGTAAAACTCTTGATATACTTTGATAATTTAAATAAATAAGGGCAGATATGATAGTTGGCATAGAAGGTACAGTAGAAAGAAAAGAACCCACTTTTGTTCATGTGAATATAAATGGATTGATTTATGAAGTACAAGTGTCCATCAATACATCAAACAGTATAACAGACAAGAAAGTAAAACTTTTTGTGACACAGGTTATACGTGAAGATGCCGATCTTCTGTTCGGATTTATGGATACGAATGAAAAAAAGATGTTTGACACTGTTCTGAAGATAAACGGAGTAGGACCTAAAGTAGGGCTTGCTATCTGTTCTACCTTTACACCTGCAACATTTGCAAAAGTAGTGGCGTCAAAAGATGTCAGTATGCTGAAGAGGGTGCCTGGTATAGGACCTAAAGCTGCAAGCCGTATATTGGTAGAATTGGCTGACTTCATTGTAGATGGAAATGAAGAGAGTGCTAACTCTGGTGCATTGGGTGAAGCTATGATGGCATTGGAAAGTTTAGGATTTAAAAAAGATGCCATTCAAAAAGCGCTTTCCGGCGCTATTGGAGACACGAGTACACTGGTGAAAGAAGGATTGAGAAAGTTACAGAGACTGTAAGTCGCATCAGGCTCTTTTAAATATCAATTCTTTGACATTTTGGCCTATCTCTTCTGCTACGACCGTACATTTCACGACAAAAAGGAAATAGATGGGACGTTTGGCTGATTTATAAAGACTTTCAAAATTTCCCATACCTTTTGCAAGCACTATGTCAGCACGATCAAAGATCTTTTTTGAGTTATGATTAGCTTCTTTCATGTCATACCCGGGTGTTTCAACACCTGTATCGACAACAGATGCACAAGAACTAAGTATCTGAGCTTCTTTAAAGGTTACATCATTGATGATAGGTTTGCCTCTGACAAAGTAGTGTACGTGGATACTATAACTCTTTCTAATGGTCTCGATCAATAGTTTGTCAAAGATGTGTTCCCCGACATTATCACCGATGATCACCATTTCTTTAGCATTCTGAAGCTCTTTG
>JAPHUJ010000353.1 GCA_026193735.1 Sulfurovum sp. | reverse complement strand
GAAAATTTTCTATGCCCATATCCATCAAACGACTTAAAGACGAGGTTGCATCATTGGTATGCAGGGTAGAGAGAAGAAGGTGCCCAGTAAGCGCTGAACGAAGCGCTATTTCTGCTGTTTCATTATCACGGATCTCACCCACCATGATAATGTCCGGGTCTTGTCGTAAGATAGAACGCAATCCTGCCGCAAAAGTAAGACCTACTTTGGTGTTTACCTGTATTTGAGAAATGTTGTCTGCATTGTATTCTACAGGATCTTCTACGGTAATGATGTTCTTGTCCGGGGTTGAGATATGCTGCAGGCAGGCATGAAGTGTTGTTGACTTACCTGAACCAGTTGGTCCTGTTACCAATATCATACCATGGGCATGATTAAGCAATTTATAAAGATCTTTGGTAATCTCTTCTGCAAAACCCAATGACTCCAGCGTCGGGATATTCTCTGTTTGCGAAAGCAACCTCATAACAATTCTCTCCCCATGGTAAGTAGGAAGTATGGAAACCCTCACATCAATTGTCTTACCGGAAATAGCCAACTGTGTACGTCCGTCCTGAGGTACTCTTTTTTCTGAGATATCAAGATTTGAGATCACTTTTATACGGTTGATCACCAAAGCAATAATACTTTTATCAAGATCGAGATGCTTTTTAAGAGCACCATCTATACGTAAACGGACCTCACCTTTTCTCTCTGTACTTTCAATGTGAATATCACTTGCCCCCTTTTGAAGGGCTTGAAAAAACAGTGAATTTACTAATTTAATGATGGGCGCAGACTCTTCACTTGAAAGCAGATCCTGAGAATTACGAATAAATTCCAACAGATCAGATTCTGCTTCTATGAGTTCATCTGAAGTTGTCGCCATTTCTTCAAAGTCCGACCCCGTCTGAATCTCTAAAAATTTATTTTTTAATCGTTCAAAACTCCCATCATCTACGATACAAATAGGGTAATCTAACGAGAGTTTTGAAAAATAGTTAAGTGCATCCCCAAGTGTCTTTTCTTCTACAATACATGTTTTAACATTATCCACCATAGAAAAAAGCAAAGAGTGTTTGAGTGCCAGTTTATGGTTTATCTCCTCTTCCCAAAGAGGGTCAAGGTTAACATCCTGAAGACGAGGGAAATGCATTATGCTTCCTCATCCAAAATAGAGAGATTGCTCTTCGTAGGCCTTTTTATCCTACGGCTTGCCGGTGCTACTTTCCCTCCATTCTCTACTGTATGTCCTGAGACATTCTCTAAACCTTTTCTGACATAGGTGTTATATCTGACCTGTATGTCTTCAAGTTCATTCAATGCCGCACGTAAATGTTTAAGGTCATCACTTTTTCTGACAATATACGGGGTAAGATAAATCACAACATTCACTTGGCTTTCTGCTTCTCCGTTTGTAGTAAACAATCTTCCCAATATCGGTATGTCTCCCAGTACCGGAATTTTGGTGGTACTTGTACCGCCTGAGTTTTTCATCAATCCTCCCAAAATGATAGTTTCTCCATTGTTCACGATAGCATTGGTGACTACTTTACGTTTTGTTGTTGTAGGCCTGTCTGCAGAAGAGCTGGATCCAGGTACGATATCTTCTATCTCTGCTTCTACTTCCAGGGTCACTTTGTTGTTGCTCGAGAGTCGTGGTTTTACTTTAAGGGTGATACCGATGTCTTCTCTTGAGTAATTGTTTATGATGTTACCCTGCCCCTGTGTAGTCTGCTGTGCTTGAGTCAAAATGGATTGTGTCTGCCCCACCTCGATGGAAGCTTCTTTGTTGTTGGTACAAAGCACGGAAGGCTCACTCAAGATATGTGCTGCCCCATTTTGCTTAAGCAGATCCAGTTTTGCACCTAAGGCAAATACTTCTGAAATCCCTGAATCAAACTGAAATGGTCTATCTGTAGTGGTATATAAGTTTCCATTTACATCCGTAGTTGTGGTAGTATTATTTAAAAATCCTAACAATGTATCAGACACCATTAAGGAAGAAGCACCCGTGTTTGCAGCAGCAGTAAAAAGCCCTTGAGAAGTTATTGCACCGCCTTCAAATCCATAACTTATGCCTATCTGTTCTGCCAACTCTGTATTGATCTCTACGATACGCGCTTTGACATAGACCTGTACTTTTGGAATATCTATCTTGTTTATCGTTTCTCTGATATTTTTCATCTGTTCTGCAGTAGCAAGCAGAATCAATGCATTTCTTTCAAGATCAGATACCACCATCGCTTTGCTTGGTGGTGTTCCGCCTTTTGTAGGTGCTTGAATGGCTACACTGTTCATTTGAGAAATCAGTTGGCTCATGATCTTTTCCATATCTTCAACATTGGAGTTTTTAAGTCTGATGACGTACATTTTTTGTGTTGTACTTTCCCCTTCTATGTCCAGCTGTTTGATATATTTGATCATACGACGGGTATTGTTTTCATTGCCCACTAAAATAATAGAATTGGTCGCATCGTCTTTAAAAATATCAACTTTTTCACTCTCTATGGTTGCAGGAAAAATCTTTTTTGCCATATTTTGTGCATTGATAAAAATGTCTTTCACACTTGAGTTTTTAAGTTTATAAACAACCGATTTTTTGTCACCTATCTCTTCCACTGCTTTAATTACTTTAGCAACTGCGCGCAAGGTTCTAGGGTTTGCAGTGATTGCCAATATATTGTTTTCTTTAAAAGAGATCACTTTGTCACTCTTCTGTAGCAGCGGCTGTATTTTTGCACGAAGCACGGCAGCATTTGAATTTTTCAAAGGGAACATCACTGTTTTCATTGTATCACCCGCTATCACACTGCTTACATCAAGCCCTTGTCCAGCAGCATCAGTTGATTTTACGACCTTAAAGTACTCACCCTGATCGATCAAAGCTAAACCTTTACCTCCAAGAATAGAATTCGCCAATGAAAAAAGAGAACTTTTTTTAATGGGCTTAGTTGATACAAAGTTAATGATCCCTTTAGGCTCTTCTTCTATTAAAATGTTTTTCTGTGTAATTTTAGAAACCATCTCAATAAAGTCTTTTACACTCAGGTTACGAAAATTTACATCTACAGTCTCTTCTTCCGCATATAACCCTACAGACAACACCATCAATATACTCAATACAATTTTAGTTAACTTCATATTCTAACTCCATTTCTTCTTTATCTCTTTCAATAACCAATGTGACGTTATTCATATTTGAAATATTTTTATACACATCAAAAGCTGCGTTGTAGCTATTTATCTCTTGTCCGTTAACAGCCTTAATAACATCACCTCTTTTTACTCCAAGCTTCGCGAAAGGTGATCCTTTTCGAACAAAAGATATACTAAAACCTTGTAGATCATTACCTTTTTTTATTTCCGTAATACCTATGTTTTTATAAATATCATCCATATTTTTAGCATAATGATCTAACAATGATTTGTCAATGATCTTATGGTCACCAGCATCCACAATATCCCCTTCAACCTCACTTTCCACCGATGTATCAATAGGTAAAGGATTACTACTTTCAATACTCGTATCACCTTTTGTGCTAATGACCAAAGAGATCTTATATGTTTTTTGATTTTTACTAAAGGTAGCATAGTTACTCCCAGCTCCCTCAAGCACAAACCCATTGATCTCTTCACCTTTGGACAGTACTTTTGTTTTGCCTTTATGTACGACTGTCACCACTGTTATATCTGAGGCATTATAAATGGCTAAAAGCTTGATATCTTTAATGCTCCCCATCACTTGAACCGGCTTCGTAATGCTAGGTGGCGGTGCCTCATTTGGACTCAGTTTTACTCTATAATAAAGGGCTTTGCCTCCCTTTTGTTCAACATGCTCCACACCGCTTGTCGGCAACCACAGCACTTCTACAAAAAACCAAATGGATTTAACAATAAGCAATAAGATCAAGAGTGTCCAAAGCCCTTTAACTACTTGTGGCTTAAAAAGATGTTTCATAAGTCCATCCTTTTTCGTCTTTTTTCAACTGAGGTTTTAACATCTCTATATTTTTACTCTCATTAAAATCTAAATGTACTTTTCGTTCACCCAGATCTATCGTGCCTGTCATCGAACCAAAAGACCCGCTTGCATCGACCGAAACTTCCAGGGGAGAAAGTATAGAGTGCAAGAGAAGCGCTTTTTTCGTATCTTGCGGCACCATCGTTTTTAGAGAGTCATCCATATGAAGTGAGTTAAACTCTATGCTGCTGTAAAAAAGCAAAGTACAGAGGTTTATTTCTTCTATGGTTGCTACAGGAATGCCTTTATAATACACTGTTACCTGCTTCAAACTTAAAGAGAAAAACCCTTCGTCTATCTTTTCTTCATTTAACTTTATCTCTTGTTTGGCAAGCGCTTCTTCCAGCTTATAATAAAACTCCTGCTTGGGCATAAGCACAACTATGCTCAGCCAGGCAACCATGAGTACAATGAAACTGTTTTTTACCATTTGCATTTGAACTCCACAT
>JAPHUJ010000113.1 GCA_026193735.1 Sulfurovum sp. | reverse complement strand
AGAGAAGCAAGTCAACACGGTCTTTCTTACATAGCGCTTGATGGTGAAATAGGTTGTATGGTAAATGGTGCAGGTCTTGCGATGGGTACTATGGATACGATCAATTACATGGGTGGAACACCTGCAAACTTCCTTGATGTTGGTGGTTCAGCAAGTGCTGAGACAGTTGCAAAAGGGTTCGAGATCATTCTTAAAAATCCAAAAGTCAAAGCGATTTTCGTAAATATCTTTGGTGGAATTGTAAGATGTGACAGAATCGCTAATGGTATTATTGAAGCAACAAAAATTACAGATGTGAATGTACCGGTAATTGTTAGACTTGATGGTACAAACGCATTAGAAGCGGCAGAGATTTTAAAAAATGCAAATATCCCTAACCTTATAGTAGGTAATGATTTGGGTGATGGTGCAGCAAAAGCAGTAGCAGCGGCAAAGGGAGAGTAATAGATGTCAATTTTAGTAAACAAAGATACAAAAGTAATCGTTCAAGGTTTTACAGGTAAAGAGGGTTCTTTTCATGCTGAGCAATGTATGGATTATGGTACACAAATCGTAGGTGGTGTTACACCAAACAAGGGTGGTCAAATACATCTTGGCAAGCCAGTATTTAATACAGTGAAAGATGCTGTAAAAACTACGGGTGCCACTGTTTCTATGATTTTTGTTCCACCGGCATTTGTTGCTGATGCAGTAATGGAAGCAGCAGATGCCGGCATTGAGCTAGCTGTTATCATTACAGAAGGTGCACCAGTTAGAGATATGCAGATGGCAAAAGCTTACGCTGTTAAAAATAACATGAAGACTATTGGACCAAACTGTCCTGGTATCATCACGGCTGAAGAATGTAAAATTGGAATCATGCCTGGCATGATCTTCAAAAAAGGCAAGGTAGGTCTTATCTCTAAGTCTGGTACATTGACGTATGAGGGTGCAAACCAAGTATGTAATGAAGGTTTTGGTATCTCGACAGCAGTTGGTATTGGTGGTGACCCGATTATTGGTCTTTCATACAAGCACCTTCTTCAACTGTTCCAAGATGATCCAGAGACTGAAGCAATCGTTATGATCGGTGAAATTGGTGGAGATCTTGAGATTCAAGCAGCAGCTTTCATCAAAGAGAATGTAACAAAACCAGTAGTTGCTTTCATCGCGGGTCAAACTGCACCAGCAGGTAAAAGAATGGGGCATGCAGGTGCGATCATCTCTGGTTCTGCCGGTACAGCGAAAGAGAAAATGGATGCACTTGAAGCAGCAGGCGTAAAAGTTGTTGTTTCACCAGCTGAGATCGGTAAAGCCGTTAAAGAAGTTCTTTCTTAATCATACCATTTCGTAAAATTTCCATACACTTTTAGTGGGCATACGTGCCCACACTACATACTTTCCCTTAAAATTAAAATCCATTTTTATCATAATTGATTAAATAACCAGCACCAATTATTTTTTTCATTTACCTATTTTGACTATAATACTAATATATTAAACCGTCAGGAGTTATGTATGCAGCAATCGTATGAGGTATTTAACGTTAAGTGTAGTGGTTGTGCTTCTACACTTAAGACTAAACTTGCCGAAGAGTTTGGCGAGATAGAAGTAAATTTAGAAGTTATCCCACGTAAAATTACTTTAGAAATGGAAGATAAAGATGTCATGAAATTAGCCAAAGCCCTTAGAGAACTCGGTTATCCTTTAGCATCAGAAGAGATGGGTTTCATGGATAGTACATCGGCAAAAGCAAAAAGTTTTGTTTCTTGTGTAATAGGTAAAAGGAACAGTTAACATAGAAAATATTTATCTTAATTTTATAGTATTTTTCTTGCTTCAAAAGGTAACAAACACCCTTATAGTAACAATAATTCCAAGTTATTCATAACCACTTTATCAAAACTAAGCTATTCTAATATTAGTGAATCGTTAAATCTCACGTAATATTTATAATTAAAAGGGGAACCAATGGCAGCAATGACAGCTCCAGCTAATACTCCAGTATGGGTAAATACAGCTAGATGTAAAGCTTGTGATATCTGTGTGGACGCATGTCCAGCAGGTGTACTTTCTATGAAAGCAGATCCACATTCAACTCTCGGTGCAAATATCGAGATCGTAATGCCAGATGCATGTATCGGATGTAATGAGTGTGAACTCTCATGTCCAGATTTCGCTATTTATGTAGCAGAGAAAAAAGAATTCAAATTTGCTAAGTTGACAGATTCAGCAAAAGCTAGACAAGAAGCGATTAACGCAAATGGATATAGATTACCAACAGATTATAAGGAGGCCAACTAATGGGTGCAAGTTCAGAAGTAATTAAAGACGGAAAAAGAGAAGTCGTAATGGTTGGAAACCACTTGGCTGCATTGGCAGCTGTTGATAGTGGTTGTATGTTCTTTGGCGGATATCCTATTACACCATCAACAGAAGTTATGGAAGCGATTTCTGACTTCTTGCCAGAAGTAGGTGGAACATGTATCCAAATGGAAGATGAAATTGCGGGTATCGCAGTTGCTATTGGTGCATCTATGTCAGGTGTGCGTGCTATGACAGCAACATCAGGACCTGGTATCTCACTTAAAGCAGAGAACCTTGGTCTTGCACAAATGGCTGAAGTACCTTTAGTGGTTGTAGATGTTATGAGAGGGGGGCCATCAACAGGTCTTCCAACACGTGTATCACAAGGTGATATTTCTCAAGCAAAAACACCATCACACGGAGATTATAAGTCTATTGCATTATGTGCAGGTACATTGGCTGAGTGTTATACTGAAACTGTAAGAGCATTTAACCTTGCAGACAGATTTATGCAACCAGTATTTGTACTTCTTGATGCAACACTTGGTCTTATGCATGCAAAAGCTGTACTTCCTACGATTGAAGAAGTAAAAGCAGGTATCGTACCAAGAAAAACATTTGATGGTGCACCTGAAGACTATAGACCTTATGGTGTAGAACAAGACGAAGCAGCGGTACTTAATCCAATGTTTCAAGGGTACAGATACCACTTTACAGGTCTTCACCATGATGCAAAAGGTTTCCCTACTGAAGAGATCGAGACTTGTAGAAAACTTATCGATAGACTTTTCAGAAAAGTAGATGAGCATTTAGATGAAATCGAGTTGAATGAAGAGTTTATGATGGATGATGCAGATATCTGTATTATCGGTTATGGTTCAGCAGCATTGGCGGTAAAAGAAGCGGTAATGAGACTTAGAGAACAAGGGATCAAAGCAGGAATGTTTAGACCTATTACGGTTTGGCCAAGTCCAGAGAGAAGAATGCACGAAATTGGACAGCAGTTCAAAAATATACTTTCAGTTGAATTGAACATGGGTCAATACCTTGATGAAATTCAAAGATCTACAGGTAGACTTGATATTGAGAAACTCATCAAAGTAAATGGTAGACCATTCTCACCACAAGATATTATTGATAAAGTTAAGGAGGTATTTTAGTCATGGCATTTAATTACGATAGTTATTTAAGAATGGAAAAAATGCCAACACTCTGGTGTTGGGGTTGTGGAGACGGTATCGTCTTGAAAGCGTTTGTTAGAGCAGTAGATAGTTTAGGATATAGCAAAGATGACGTTTGTGTTGTTTCTGGTATTGGATGTTCAGGAAGATTTTCTTCTTATGTTGATTTTAACACTGTACACACTACTCACGGTAGAACAGTTGCATTTGCAACAGGTGTTAAACTTGCTAACCCTACTAAAAAAGTAGTTGTTGTAACCGGTGATGGTGATGCATTTGCTATTGGTGGTAACCATACTATCCATGGTGCAAGAAGAAATATTGATATGACTATGATTGTT
>JAPHUJ010000066.1 GCA_026193735.1 Sulfurovum sp. | reverse complement strand
GGTACAGTAATGTCAAATGTCAAATCACAATTGGTGCGTAACCACATATCTTAAATCCTTTATGGTACATTTGTAATAATAGTGGTTAAGTATAACGAAGTAATCGGGACAAGTCTATACCTGTGTGCTTAATTATTGGGCTAAAAGCCATAATCTGCAATTTTAAGTTTAGCAGAATAAGACCTGATGAAAAAAAGTTAGGCTGAAGACTCCTTCAGCCTGCAATATAGAAGTTAAAAAAGATGCCCACATTATGCAAGTATAGAGAGCAGAAAAAATGGTAGATCTAGAGGCATTTAACGTTATAAGTGGCTGACTTGCAATATTTGATTTAGCATAAAGTATCGTCTTACCCATAAAACTTTACATTTACTACACTATAATTGTATACTTTTAAATGCAACTGAGTATTTTATGTAAAAGGAGTTATACCTATGAAAAAATTATTAAAAATTACCTTTATCTCTTTGGCTGTTTTATTGATGCAAGGTTGTGCGACACATCAAAACTTTGTCAATAAGTACAACTCTTGGGTGGGACAGGATATTAATCGTCTAATACAGAAGATAGGATATCCAGATAGTACCTATATCTTGCCAAATAAAAACAAAGTATATGTTTATGAGAGATCTAGAGTCTATAGCTATCCTTCTATGGCTATGGGATATGGATATGGTAGATACTATAGTAATTATTATGGTATGTTCGGTTATGGGAATGATGTTGTTCATGAAACATGTAAACTTTACCTTGAGACCGATAAAAAAGGTATTATAGTAAAATGGGGTTCACGGGGTAATCACTGTGTTTCAAACTAAATACAGTTACATAAAAGTAGCTATGTATGTTTGAAGTCGCAGAGTACATTGGCATCATCGCTTTTGCTATTTCCGGTTTTTTTGTGGCTGTACGCAATAGACTTGATTTTTTAGGTACATTGATCTCTGTATTTCTCACCGCGCTTGGCGGGGGGCTCATCAGAGATATAGCAGTAGATAAGGCGCCTTATACCTTTACGCACAATGTGCCTGCACTGACTATCCTCATTGTTATGATCTTACTGATACTCTTTAGGTTTCATAAAAGAGACAGTATAGAGAATAAACCACTGTTTATACTCAGTGACTCCATAGGGCTCATCTCTTTCAGTATCACAGGTGCACTCATTGCCATTCAATCGGGACTTAATCTTACTGGGGTCTTGGCTCTGGCTTTTGTAACGGCAGTAGGAGGAGGTATCATCAGGGATGTGATCATCAACGAGATTCCTTTTGTGTTAAAAACAGGATTTTATGGGACCATTGCACTTTTGATCGGTTTGATTTTATATGTGTTAGATCTTTATGGCGTGATCTCTTTTTATACGTTGGCTATGGTTTTTGTAGCAGGTATTGCCCTTAGATTGGTAGCGTATTATAAAGAATGGTCGATTCCTCTTATTTGATGGATATATGATAAGGAACATGGTTTGATCACACATAAACAATTTGATAACGGTTTCAGATATATAGAGATAGAGAACAATCATGCAAAAGCGAAGATAGCATTGCAGGGTGCACATCTCTTTCATTATAAAGTGAAGGACAAATCTTCTTTGTTGTGGTTAAGCAAGGCGGCTTATTTTGAAGAAGGTAAAGCGATCAGAGGTGGTATTCCTGTATGTTTTCCCTGGTTTGGGAAGAACAAGGACAACCCCGCTCTTCCCCAACATGGTTTTGCACGTACGCAGCTTTGGAGTGTAATTTTAGAAGAAGAGAAGGATGACGGTACAACGCATATTCGCCTTCAACTCAAACCCAATACCCATACTTTAGCTCAGTGGGACTATCTTTTTGATGTGAATCTCGATATCACTATAGGGCAGGTATTAAGTATAGCACTAAGTGTAACCAATACAGATACAAAACCTTTTGAGATCAGTACTGCATTACATACGTATTTTTCTGTTTCAGATATTGACACTGTTTCAATAAAAGGGTTGGACGGCAGGGTTTATTATAATGCTTTGGATGAAAAAAACCATATTCAAAAAGGTGATATTTTTATACATGAAGAGGTAGACAGAGTCTATTATGATCCTTCTGAGAGAATTACTTTACTTGATGGTGATGCTAAAGTAAAGTTACATCAGGAAGGTTCGAACTCACTGGTCGTTTGGAACCCTTGGATAGAGAAGTCAAAGCAAATGAATGACATGACCGAAGATGGTTATAGAAGCATGGTATGTATAGAAACATCTAATGCGAGGGAAGACTCAAGAGTATTAAAACCAAATGAGTCGCATGTGTTAAAAGCTATTATGCAAAGGGTTTAACCTTGAGGAATGTACTT
>JAPHUJ010000351.1 GCA_026193735.1 Sulfurovum sp. | reverse complement strand
TGTACATTCTCGTAAGTAATGCTGTGCTCGTCTCTATCGTGTTCTATGGCTTCAAACTCTTTGAGAGAGATCTCTGTGATGTCTACCGTTTTAAGTGTCACATCCAACGCTTTGCAAAGTTTTCTTGCATTTGATCTCGTACGGCTTGTAGTGCCAAACCCAGGCATGGTCACAGCGATGATGTTTTCAACATCCCAACCCATGATCTCAAAAGCTCTGTGCGTAGAGAGGAGGGCAAGGGTAGAGTCAAGTCCACCCGAGATGCCTATGACGGCCTTTTTAATATGTGCATGACTCATACGTTTGATGAGGCCGTGGGCTTGGATGTGGACTATCTCGTCACATCTATGCTTTTTCTCTGCATAGAGAGAAGGAACAAATGGCATAGGGTTGATCTCGCGTTGCAGTTCACTTATACCTGCTGTAGGCTCAACTTTGATGGTACGTGTCTTTTTACGTCTTCCGTCAGAGTAGCTTGACTCATTGAGTCTAAGCCATCTTAAACGCTCTAAGTCCACATCAGCCGTAATAAGATTGCTTACAAGACTAAAACGATCATTTTGAGCTAGAGTAGAACCATATTCACTGATGATGGCATGACCTCCAAACACGGTATCTGTTGTAGATTCACCCACACCGGCAGAAGAGTAAACATAGGCAGCCATACAACGGGCACTTTGTGTACGTACCAGTTCTTCACGGTATTCCGATTTGCCTATGAGTTCGTTACTCGCTGAAAGGTTGAAGAGGAGGTTGGCTCCGTTACTTGCCATGTGGTTACTTGGAGGAGTGACAGCCCAAAGGTCTTCACATATCTCTACACCAAATGTCATATCTTTAGAGTCTGTAAAAAGCAAATCTACTCCAAAAGGTACTTCTGTACCAAGCAGTTCCGTGCTCGTTCGCACAATGTCTCTACCGCTGACAAATTGACGCTTATCATAGAATTCTTTTTTATTTGGCAGGTATGTTTTAGGTACAATACCCAGTATTTTTCCATGCTGCACTACTACAGCACAGTTATAGAGTCTATCAGCCTCAAGTACCGCGATACCTACGATAGCAATAGTATTTAGCTTTTCTATATTTTTTAATATATACTCGAGTGCTTCATCTTGTGAGGCTATGAGGGTTTGATTAAGTAAAAGGTCACTAGCAGTGTATCCTGTAAGCGTAAGCTCTGGAAATACAACGACACTAACCTCTTTGGTATGTGCTTCTTGGATGAGTTTTATGACTTCTTCGGCGTTTTTAGCAGGATTCGCTACGGTGGTTTTGTGAACAGCTGATGCAACTCTATAATATCCGTACATTTTCACTCCAATTAATCATTAATGATAAATAATGTTGTCCGAACGCCCGTGCAAGCAAAGCGATTCGAGAGGACAACGCTTTTTGTTCTACTTTTTTAAAAAAGTAGAGAAGAACCCCAAACTCATAATAAAGCCAAATATCTTAGATCCCCGGGTCGAGCCCAGGGATGACGAACATTCAGTTATTAATCTCTTGAAGCAACAACTTCAATGCTTACGATCTCATCATTTTGGTCAATATTATCTAGTACCATAAAGCTATCCGTATCGCCTTCTTCTATAGCACCAAATACTGTATGAACACCATCAAGGTGCGGTGTTGCTACAAAAGTGATGAAGAACTGGCTTCCACCTGTGTTTGGCCCAGCATGTGCCATAGAAAGAGTTCCTCTTCTATGTGGCTGCGTACTTGTGTCAGTTTCACAGTCAATAGCCCAATCAGGACCACCAGTACCAGCCATGGCAGGGTTACCTGTAGGACCTGAGTGTGGACAGCCACCTTGAGCCATAAATCCAGGGATCACTCTATGAAACTTCAGGTTGTTGTAGAATCCCTGTTCAGCAAGGTGAGCGAAGTTTGCAACTGTGTTAGGAGCATCTTCTGGGAAAAGTTTAACCCAGATAACCCCTTTGGCAGTTGTAAATTTAGCGTAGTTGTATGTATCCATAACACTTTGAACGATGTCATATCTTTTTGTTTTTTTTCCAAACATGTTGTTTAGTCCTTATATATTAAAAATAGGCTATTATTATACCAATATTTATTTAGGGGTATGTAATGGAACTATGTGTAGCGCTTGATTTACCATCAGCTAAAGAGAATTTGACACTTGCAGAATCACTTAAGTCGTACAATGTATGGATGAAAGTAGGCTTCCGTGCCTACATCCGTGATGGAAAACCTTTTATCGAAGCACTTAAAGCTATCAATCCTAATTTTAAAATTTTTCTAGACCTCAAACTCTACGATATCCCAAACACTATGGCTGATGCAGCAGAAGAGATAGCTAAACTAGGTGTAGATATGTTTAACATCCATGCATCTGCAGGTGCTGTAGCGATGAAAACAGTTATGGATAGACTGACTCCCTATGAAAACAGACCATTGGTCCTGGCTGTAACGGCACTTACTTCTTTTGATGAAGCAAACTTCCAGAGTATCTACGAAAAAAGCATAGACGAAAAAGCAGAGCAGTTTGCAAAAATGAGTTATGAAAATGGTTTAGATGGTGTAGTATGTTCGACATTTGAGAGTAGGGCTATTAAAAATGCAACTTCTGACAAATTCTTAACACTCTGTCCGGGCATAAGACCTTTTGGTGAAGATGCTGGAGATCAACAACGTGTGGCAACACTGGAACTTGCCAATGAAGAGGGAGTAGACTATCCTGTAGTAGGAAGGCCTATCTACAAAGACAGTGACCCTCAACAGAAAGTGGAAGAGATACTTAACGTGATCTCTACTTTTTGATCTCGTGTTTTTCTTTTGTCATATGGACAGCCTTATCCATACCCTTCATCATTAAATAAGCACCGAGAGCAAACAGTATCAGTACGATAAGTGGTGTGAGTTTTTTTAACATTTTTGGACCCTTGTTTCATAAATATAATATGTAATGATAATCAGTTTTTTAGTGATTTTCCTAAAAAACAAGATAAGCAAGTGAAAAAAAATAAATTTACAAAAAAACGATTCTTTTTTAAGCTTTTATTTAACCCAATCTCATTATAATCTCATCCACCAAAACACATGGACAGTTGGGTGAGTTGGCTGAAACCACATCCCTGCTAAGGATGCGTACTCGTAAGGGTACCGAGAGTTCGAATCTCTCACTGTCCGCCATTTAATCCCCCTAAAACACGTACTTCCAGACTAATCAATCTTTAACTCTGCCAAAATATTTCTAATTTTAAATCACTCTAGTATTATTTAGGTAGCGGGAGGTTAAGACTACCGACCGGTTTTTGACTATATCGATGCCAATCTACCTATGAACTCCATGCTGCTTTATTTTACTGACGGTGATGGCTGGTTTCCAAAGTTCCCACCAAATTATGAAGTACTTTGGGCACTGTCAAGAAAAGCAAAAGTACCTTTTTGAAGGCCTTTGGTGATTTTTTCATGAAGACAATATCAAGTTAAGTATAAAAAGAGTGAGCTAAATAGCTTTTACAGATGTAGACAGTCGAATTTATTTAATGTCTAATTTATATACAATATTCTTAAATTAAGAATTAAATTTCTGATTATAATTGCTAAATGGAAACTTTATTATTAGCAATTTTTGCAACCATTTTCATTGCAACACTACTCAACATCATCTTTAAAAAACAAAATATTTCACATATTCTTGGGTATATCTTTACGGGTACCATTATTAGTTATCTCTTTGATTTTAACACCCTGAAAATTGATTCTCTTGATTTGATAGGAGAGTTTGGTATTGTCTTTTTGATGTTTACCATCGGGTTAGAACTTAGTTTTGAAAAGATTAAAAAGATGAAAGAGACACTGCTTATCAATGGTGCCTTACAACTTCTTTTAAGTGTGTTGTTCTTTTTCCCTCTGTCTTTTTATGCATTTAAATTAGATTTTACAAGCTC
>JAPHUJ010000020.1 GCA_026193735.1 Sulfurovum sp. | reverse complement strand
CTACTTGTTTGGTTGGTTTGGCAGTATGGTAAAAGTCTATAAGAAATCTTGTCAAGTCTTTTTCGTTGATACTCCCTGCTACTTCCTTAAGAGGTATATGTTCCGTAAAAAGAGCGACGTACATTTTAGGTGAACCTAACATCATGATGGCTTCTGCATCAAAAATGTCTCTCAGTGCATCAGTATGACCCTTGTAGTTGACCCCGGCTAATTCCCATGCTTTTTTATGGATGGGCAAAGTGGTGATGGCATCTACTTCTTTGTTGCGTGCAAGTTCAACAGCTTTAACAAATGAAGCATAGGCATATGTTCCACTTTCTTTAGTGACCGCGCCTGCCTGTATTTCAAAGGGTGCTGCGATGTTTTCCATGGTTTGAAAATCAGTAGGGATCTGTAACTTTAGTTTTTTAGCTGACTGCTCCAGCATCATCCTGTCTATGCAGTAACGAGCTTCTACTTCTTTCGAAATAATGTCATGATTTTCAATGGCAAGTTGAATCCCTATGCCATTGAGATCACCCACAGATATGGCTACTTTCTTTTTTGACATATTATTTCCTTACTTAAAGAGTAAATAGTTACGAGAGCGCTCTGCTGAAGAGAACACAGAGTTAGCGTAGTATAGTGAGCTTTGCTTCATAGACGTTATCTTATCAATAGGGCTTTCATGTCTAGTATGGCTTGTTCAAGACCAGTATAGACAGAACGGGCAATGATGCTTTGTCCGATGTTGAGTTCTTCTATGGTTTCTATCTCTACGATCTCTTTTACATTTTGCATATTAAGCCCATGTCCTGCGGCCACACGCAAGCCTAGTTCCATGGCATCACAAGAGAGTAGACGTAAGTTACACAGTTCATCATTGAGCATTTGTTTGAGTATCTTGCGTGAGAGTTCAAGTTCAGGGATACTGTGATGCGTTTTAGAGAGATTAGTATAAAGCATCGCATAGATATTTGCGTATTTTCCTGTATGAAATTCTATCCATTCCACACCTAGATCAAGTGATGCATTAACCGCATCTAAAGTAGGATCTATGAAAAGTGAGACTTCTATTTCTTCCTTTTGTAGTCTTTTTATAGCTTCTTTGAGTTTAGGTTGTTTACCGATAACAGCAAGACCACCTTCAGTCGTTACCTCTTCACGCTTTTCAGGTACAAGGGTTACACGATGCGGTTTAAGATCACACGCTATATCTATCATTTCAGAAGAGATGGCACACTCGAGATTCACAGGCAAAGAAGAAAGTTCTATGATGTTTTTTGCATCCATATCATGCATATGTCGTCTGTCTTCACGAAGATGAATGGTTATCTGATCTGCTCCTGCACGTTTACAGATGCTCAGTGCATCAAGCGGATCAGGATCAGCTACTTTTCTTGCTTCTCTAAGTACTGCAATATGGTCGATATTTACACCTAATAGCATCTTGTTCCTTTTGTCACCATTGTCATCCTTATGTTTAACACGGGAATGACGGATATATAATATTTTAACGATTATAGCAAAAGTTTTTAAGATAGAATTTGTATAATCGTCTCAATCAGATGTCTTGGAGAAAAAATGCCCGATAAAAAAACACTGCCTGTGATGAAATATGCCGATATCAAAGAGAAAATAGGCAACGGTAAACCTACTATCCTAGCCTTTGGTATGGCACACTGTTACAGTTGTTTGGCAATGTCAAAAGTTTTTTCCGAAGTATTAGCAGTTCATCCGGAGTTTCAGATTTACTCTATAGACTCCCAAAAAGAACGACTAGTAAGCCGTGACATCTATAGACTTAAAGAGATGCCTACACAGATCTTTTTCGATGAAGCCGGGGAAGAGGTGTTTCGCCATACAGGTGCGTATAAAAAGGCTGTAATTGATATTATTTTGAAAAAGTATGGATTTCAATAAATCAAGAGATATTGTAAAAAATGCATTAAAATAATATGGTATTATCCTGTTTTTGTGATTATATATGTTCTTCGTAATATCTAAACTTGTCTAAAAATAAATCAACTATAACATTCAACTATTACCAAGATTATGGTAAAATCGCGATAATATAAATTATAAGGCTTATAGCATGGCAAAAAGAAAAATTAAAAAAGCAGTATTGGCTTACTCCGGTGGGCTTGATACGAGTATTATCCTTAAATGGCTTCAAGATGAATATGAGTGTGAAGTGGTTACTTTTACTGCTGACCTTGGTCAGGGTGAAGAGGTTGAACCTGCACGTCAGAAAGCACTTGATATGGGTATTAAACCTGAGAATATTTTCATTTTGGACCTTAGAGAAGAATTTGTAAAAGATTTTGTTTTTCCTATGTTTAGAGCCAATGCCATTTATGAGGGTGAATATCTTTTGGGAACATCTATTGCCAGACCGCTCATCTCTAAAAAACAGATAGAAATTGCGCATAAAACAGGTGCTGATGCAGTAAGTCATGGAGCTACAGGTAAAGGGAATGACCAGGTACGTTTTGAACTTGGTTATCTTGCACTTGATCCAGATATCGCAGTTATCGCACCGTGGAGAGAGTGGGACTTGAACTCACGGACTAAACTTCTTGCCTATGCTGAGCAACATGGCATAAACATAGATGGAAAAGGTAAAGCAAAACCATACTCAATGGATGCAAATCTTTTACATATCTCTTACGAGGGTGAGCATTTGGAAAACCCTTTCAATGAGCCAGAAGAAGATATGTGGTTATGGTCTGTAAGTCCAGAAAAAGCACCAGATGAGGCTGAGTATATTACTATAAGCTATAAAAATGGTGACCCTGTAGCCATCAATCGTGAAGAAATGAGTCCGGCAACTATCCTTAAAAGATTGAACGATTATGGTAACAAGCATGGTATAGGGCGTATTGATATTGTTGAAAACCGTTATGTAGGTATGAAAGCACGTGGTTGTTATGAGACACCGGGTGGAACCATTATGCTTAAAGCACACAGAGCTATAGAATCCATCACACTTGACCGGGAAGAGACACACCTTAAAGATGAGCTTATGCCAAAGTATGCGAAACTTATCTACCAAGGTTTCTGGTGGTCTCCAGAGCGTAAGATGCTTCAAGCTGCTATTGATGCAACGCAAGAACATGTACAGGGTGATGTAAAGTTGAAACTTTACAAAGGAAATGTCACTGTAGTAGGTAGAAGATCTGATGTTTCTCTTTACTCTGAAGAACACTCTACTTTTGAAGCAGATGAGGTATATAACCAAAAAGATGCAGAAGGATTTATCCGTCTAAATGCACTTAGATTCATTATTGAGGGTAAAAAACAGCCTGAACGTATTGCTTCTCTTATTGCAAACGATGATGAAGAGGAAGTAGAAGTATGTCGTATAGAGACAGGTTCATTTACTATCTGTCAAAGAATTAAAAGATTTTTTGGGTTTGGTAAAACAGACAAAGAAAAAGAAGAGTATATAAAAAAGACTAAATAAAACTAGTTTAACAACTTCTCCATCTCCTTCAAAACTTTTGAAGGAGTAAACTTCAATAATCTCTCTTTAGAAAATATATAGGGTATAAACTCTAGCAAAATATATAACATTCCCATCAGCGGATAAAAAGCAAAATATTCGATCTTAAACGTTTTAAAATCATAACGAGATACAAACCACTCTTTTGCGCTTTGACTGCCATTATAGAACAAAAGTACTTCCATAGCAAAGATAGAACCCCATAGAAAATAAGTTATAGCCGTTACCATCAAAGCACCAAGTACACCGTACAATGCTATAACTGCGGCAAGAAAAATACTAAGGAAGAGTGCAAAAGAATGAAATCCCAATGTAGCAAAGATAACGACAACTGAAAAGATAAAAAGCAGACTTCCAAAAAGTATAAAAAGTTCTAAGTAGGTTTTTTGTTCTGTAAATGAGGGACTGAAATAGGCAGCCAACAAAGTAATGATAAAGATGGCGATAACAGTAAGTGCAAGAGAACGGTACTCACTCATGGTTACTCCTTAAATTTCTGTCGTCTCCGGGGCAGGCCCGAGAATGACGAAATAGTATTATTAGGCTATTTCATAAAGTCTTGTAAGACTTTTTACATCTGGTTTACGTCCAAGCCATTCTTCATAAAGCTGACTCATCTCTTTTGATCCGCCGTTGGCCAATATAAATTCTTTATAGCCTTTTGCATGTGCTTTGTTAAATCCGTCTTCATCATCCAAACAAGAGAAAAAAGCATCGGCTGAGAGTACTTCCGCCCATTTATAGCTGTAATATCCTGCAGCATAGCCTCCTGCAAAGATATGTGAAAAGCCATGTTGGAATTTGTTATAGTCCGGTGCTTGAAGCAAAGAGGTTTTTTTTCTAATATTATCGATCAGTGTTTGCACTTCTTCACCTTGATAGAGGTTTTGATGCAACATAAAATCAAAGAGTGATAACTCAACTTGACGTAATATGCCAAGAGCCGCCTGGAAGTTTTTTGTTTCTTTTATTTTTGCCATGAGTTCATCAGATATAGGCTCGCCTGTTTTATGATGAAATCCAAAACGTTTGAGTATGGCTTCTTCGTAAGCAAAGTTTTCTAAAAATTGGGACGGAAACTCAACGACATCCCATGCCACACCATTGATGCCTGAGACGGAACGTTCCGTACATGTACCAAAAAGATGGTGTATAGCATGTCCCATCTCATGAAAGAGTGTGACCACATCATCATGTCTGAGTAAAGAAGGGGTTTCTTTGCTTGCCGGAGAAAAGTTACATACGATGAATGCAGAGGCAAAATGTTGTTTTCCTTTACTGTCTATATAATGTGTTTCCCAGTCATTCATCCATGCACCACCACTTTTGTCCTTACGCGCCTCAAGGTCAAAGTAGATGCGTCCTGTGAGCTTCCCGTCATTAAAGATGTCAAATGGCTTCACGCACTCATGCCAAGTAGGTACATCGGCAGGTTTAAATGTGACAGTAAAGAGTTCTGATACAATATCAAGAAGTCCTTCGAGTACTTTACTTTGTACAAAATAGGGTTTTGTCATCGTGTCATCAAAATCAAACTTCTTTTTTTTGAGTTTTTCAGAGTAATAGGCTACATCATAACCTGCCAGATCTTTGATGCCATCTGTCTGTTCCGCAAATGCTTTAAGTTCTGCCAGTTCTTTTTTAGCTTGAGGAAGTGCTGCATCTGCCAAATTATCTAAAAATTTGATGACATCTTCTTCTTTATTGGCATCTCTGGTCTCAAGTGCATAGTGTGCATAACTTTCAAAGTCAAGAAGTTTTGCTTTTTCATTTTTAAGTGCAAGTATCTGGTCTATTATTTCAGCATTTTGGGGTGCACGTGTCGCATAGGCCTTTGAAAGTTCTTTTCTATATTCTCTATTTGGTCCATACGTCATGTAAGCTAAATAGCTAGGGAGTTGCAGTGTAAATTTATAGACCGTTTTTTCTTCTACCTCCGTTTGGGCAGCTTCTAAGTCAGACTGAGGTATCCCTTCTACATCTTTGGACTCTGTTATGATGAGTTCATAGGCATTGGTTGCATCAAGGAGATTTTGAGAAAATTGATTACTGAGTTCAGAAAGTTTAAGTGAGATCTCTTCCATTCTTTTCTTTTTATCTTCAGGCAAATTGACACCAGAAAGTACAAAATCCCTTATCTCGTGTTCAACTACTTTTTGAGCTTCTGGATT